>JAUNNV010000037.1 GCA_030531335.1 Bacteroidales bacterium | reverse complement strand
AATTCTAATGTCCAATACATAATATAAATATAATCTGTTAATTTCGCGCAAATGTATATAAAAAAACTTCACTTACAATTTTTATCCCAAAATATTTCCGTTGCACCTGCCTGAAAGTTCAATTTTCTGGCCAACATGAAAAGATAGTCGGACAATCGGTTCATGAATGCCAACATAAGTCCATCAACCTGACAGGTTTCGGCCATGCGGAGGATTTGTCGTTCGGTGCGTCGGCACACCGTTCGTGTCACCTGGCATTGTGCCGATCCTTCGCATCCCCCTGGCAGTAAGAAAGCATGGAGCTTGGGCACAGTCTCGTCGATGGCATCAATGGCATTCTCAATTCGTTGCAAGTCATTGTCGCACAAACAACTTGCCGCTGACAATGGAGTGTTGGACGTATCGGTAGCAAGCCAAGAGCCTATCACAAACATCTTGTGTTGTACCCAAAGCGTGAATGCCAAATCGTTTTCGTCGGCCAGGTATGTGCGAAGCAGGCCTATGTGCGCATTCAGTTCATCGACATCGCCATACGCCTCCAACCTTACGTGTGTCTTGCAGATTCTTTTTCCACCCACCAGCGAAGTCATGCCTTTGTCTCCCGACCGTGTGTATATAGAACATTTGCCCATTGTTGTCGGTTTAGAAGAAATTTATCTTATAGTTTTTCTTATACCTTTTCTTGTCGAAGAAAACAATACCCACATCGTAAAGATCAAATGTCACACCCGTATGCTTGCTTTTCTCTATGCGTTTCCAACATAGCTCATTGGCCTTGCTGTCGTGAATATGCCCAATCACCAATATGGTTCCTCCATGAGCCAGCCGATGCAGGCGTTTGTATGCTTCCTCGTTGTCGGATGTATGGCCAATATGTATGAAATCCGTTTTTCCTTCCTCCGAAAAGCTTTTGTGGCATGAACAGGCTGCCCTGATATAGTCGGTACACGACCCATCGCCGCCGCCTTCCTCCACAACGTACTTAGGGTGCGCCCAGTTTACAATCCGAAATAAAAGACGATTTACCTTCTCGCGATAATGTGGCCCATCCGGGTAAGCACGCCCATGCAACACCTCATAACAATAATAAGGAAGTGTCTCATAAATCACGTCATTGACAAACGCGAAGTCGTTGGGCGACTGAATGCCGAAGCCCCTACAATATGCAATTCGCCTAATCCACCTGTACAGACGCCGAATCATGATCGATCAGTTCCAATAGTTTCTCCACGGCATTCTCTTCTGGAATGTTTTTCTCGACACATTGCTTACCCTTGTACAAGCTTATCTTTCCTCGTCCAGCACCCACATATCCATAGTCAGCATCGGCCATCTCGCCGATGCCATTTACGATACATCCCATGATGCCTATCTTCACACCCGTGAGATGGGCGGTAGCCGCCTTGATGCGTGCAACAGTGCTTTGCAAATCGTACATGGTTCGTCCGCATCCCGGACACGAGATGTATTCCGTTTTTGTGAAACGCGCACGTGCCGCCTGTAGAATGGCGTATGCCGTGTTTCTAATGTCGTCCTTCGCAATTTCATCGTTTTGGTTCATCAAAAGCAAACCGTCCGCAATGCCGTCGATAAACAACACACCCGCCTCGCAGGCTGCTTTCAGTTGGAAATCCTCAAGGTTCTTTTCATCGTACTCCAAGCAGACAAACAACGGATTGGAAATGCCTGCATTCATGAGTGTGAACGCCACGGCACGGATTTCGCCCAAACGGTTGCGTGTGGAAGGGCAGCAAACCAGCCGAAGTGACGGATGCCGACCGATGAATGCCAACAGTTCCCCGTCCATCGAGGCGGCATTGAGCACGACGGTGTCCTTCACGGGCATTTCGTCGAGCACTTCGGGGAGGATGTCGGTGCGTCGTTCGGGTGCGAAGAAATTGTAGCTTTGGGGAATGATGCCGGTGGGCACTTCCAGCCGGCAAGGCCGACAGGTGGTGGCGAATTCCACCAATTTCCTGGCCACAGGTATCTCGGCCTCGGGAGCTTCGCTAAGCGATACCCGCACCGTGTCGCCAATGCCATCGAGCAACAACGCGCCGATGCCCACGGCCGACTTGATACGTCCGTCTTCCCCTTCGCCTGCCTCGGTCACTCCGAGATGAAGGGGAAACGACATTCCCTCTTTTTCCATCCGTGCCACGAGCAAGCGCACGGTCCTGACCATGACAACCGTGTTCGAAGCCTTAATGCTGATTACCACATCCTTGAAATCCTCATCCCGACAAATGCGCAGGAATTCCATGCACGATTCGACCATGCCTTCAGGTGTGTCGCCATATTGTGTCATGATGCGTTCGGACAATGATCCGTGGTTTACACCGATGCGAATGGCCGTATGGTGTTCCTTGCATATCTTGATGAGCGATGCGAAATGGCCGATGTCGCGGTAGTTGCCGGGGTTTACCCTCACCTTCTCGGCATAGAGTGCCGCCACATCAGCCACCTTGGGTGTGAAATGCACATCGGCCACCAAAGGAGTGTCGATGCCTTGCGAACGCAATCCGATGTTTATGTTTCTCAGATTCTCGGCCTCACGCACACCCTGTGTGGTAAGTCTGACATACTCCCCTCCGGCCTCGACAATGCGTTTTGCCTGTGCCACACAAGCCTCCGTGTCCATGGTCGAGGTGTTCGTCATGCTCTGGATGCGTATCGGATAGTCGCCACCCAGGGGAGTGGCACCAACATGAACTACAGAAGTTGGCCGACGTGAATAGTTGAATAAATTCATCATGAGGATGATGAGTCAGTTGGTTTTATACTCGTATGTCACATCCTTAAGCTCTCGGTTCGCCTTTACGATTTTCTCCTTCAGTCCCACCTTATAGTCGTTCAGCCGGACTGCAATGTCCTTGTCGCCGAGTGCAAGCATTTGCACAGCCAGGATGGCTGCGTTCAAGGCACCGTTGATGGCTACAGTCGCCACAGGAATGCCCGGAGGCATCTGAACGATGGAATAAAGGGCATCCACTCCGCCAAGCACATCGCTTTTGATGGGAACTCCAACCACGGGCAGTGTGGTGTTCGCCGCTATGACACCCGGCAAGGCTGCCGCCATGCCGGCAGCAGCAATGATAACCTTGACACCACGTTGGGCAGCTTGCCGGGCAAACTGCTCCACCTCGTGGGGAGTGCGGTGTGCCGAAAGCGCGTTCATCTCGAAAGGGATTCGCATTTGGTTGAGCAAATCGGCCGATTTCTGCATCACGGGCAAGTCGGACGTGCTGCCCATGATGATGCTTACAAGCGGAATCATAACAAGGCTTGGTATGCGTCGGCATCGAGCAAACCATCCAGTTCGGATGCGTTGTCAATGCGAATCTTGACAATCCAGCCCTCACCGTATGGGTCGCTGTTGACAAGTTCCGGGTGGTCGTTCAGTGATTCGTTCATTTCCAACACCTCACCAGCCACAGGCAGATACAACTCGCTGACAGTCTTTACGGCCTCCACCGTACCGAACACCTCGTTCTGCCCAAGTGTCTCACCCACCGATGTAATGTCGAGATACACAATGTCGCCCAACTGATCCTGTGCATAATCAGTAATGCCTACTACAGCTTCATCTCCTTCAACACGAATCCATTCGTGTTCGTTCGTGTACTTGATGTCTTTTGGATAATTCATGACTTTTTTGTTTTTTTATTGGGGTTAATGTTGATTTTGAATTAGTAAATGGTTATATAAACAAGATGCCAGCAATTCCGCACATCACTCCTATCACGAATCCCCATCCTATTTCCATGACGGTGTGCTGTCGCACTATCATGCGTGCTGTTCCCAACATGCCTGAAAGGAAAATGAATCCGCAAAGCCAATACACTGGATTGAAGTTGAATATGAAACTCAGCGACAACAATCCACCGACCATAAGTCCGCAACTGGCCACGTGGGTGCTGATTTTCCAACGGATGTTGATGATGGCACACAACACCATGCACACAAGGCACGACATGATAATGCCCGAAATGCAACGGGGGAAGTGCATCCTATACATGGTGTAATAACATACCGAGTAACAAAGCGTCGTAATGATGTAGGGCAAGAACCGACTTTCGCGTTGTGCCAATCGCGCTACGCTCCAACCCTTCGCCTTGCGTACCACCCAAATCCCCAACTGCGGGAGCAACAACGTATAGACAAACACGATACCTAAAGTTGTGAGCTTGTAGGTGACATGCATGACGTGCAGATAGGTGCAAGTGAACAAGCACAAGTATGCGAAAAATGGAAAGAACAATGGCTTAATGACCCATGCAAGCACACTCGACACATTGAGCATACAACGCATTGCCGTGACTCCCTTGCTGTTTCTTCTTATTGCCATTGTCTGTTCATTTGCGTAGTCTTGCCACAGGTATTCCAAGCATTTCCCTGTACTTGGCCACCGTGCGTCGTGCTATGGGAAAACCTTTCTCCTTCAGGACATCGGCAAGCCTGTCGTCCGACAAGGGATGACCTTTCTCCTCAGACTCCACACACTCCTTGAGGATGTTCTTGATGGTGCGCACCGAAATCTCCTCACCCCCATTGGAGGTATATTTATAACCGAAGAAGTGGCTGAGTGGGAAAATGCCAAAATCGGTTTGTACATATTTGCTGTTCTTGACTCTCGAAACCGTGCTGATGTCGAGCCCAGCCCGTTCAGCCACGTCCTTGAGTATCATGGGGCGCAACATGTCCTCGTTGCCATCCAGAAAATACGGTCTTTGCAAGTCAACGATGCTCTGCATCACCGCCATTAGCGTGTTCCTGCGTTGCTTGACAGCCGCAATGAAGTTTTGGGCGGCCTCCAAACGGCTCTTCATGAAGGTCAAAGCCTCGCTGTCCTTGGTGCTCAGCTGCCTGCGGTTTCGTTGGCGCTCGTTGAGCATTTGGGCGAACTCCCGGCTGATATGTAATTCTGGCACGAAATCGTCGTTGAGCCGAAGCAGGATTCCACCATCATCGGAGGCCGACACAATGAAATCGGGCGAGACCTCCTGATTGGCCCTGCCCTGATATTCGCCCAACGCACTGCCCGGCCGAGGATTCAGTCGGGCAAGCGAAGCATACAACTCGTCGTATTCGTCTTCCTCTATCTTCAAGGCCTGCATGATGCGATCCTTGCGCTTGTTGATGAAATCGTCCCAATATCTGCCGACGAGTGTCATGCCTACATTGCGCAGCCAAGTGTCGGGCTTCCGGCGTAATTGGATCAGCAGACATTCCTGCAAACTTGTGGCAGCAATGCCCGCAGGTTCGAACGTCTGGATGATCCGCAGGATTTTTTCCACCTCGACATTCGATGTGGGCAAGTCTTGATAGAGTTCCAATTCGGTGGCCAACGCCTCCACTGGTTTCCTCAATAATCCGTCGTGGTCGAGCGAACCGATGACATATTCAGCAATTTCCACTTCACGAGGCGAGAAAGCCTGTGTGCCAACCTGCTCCTTCAGTATATCGAAAAACGAAAGAGTGTCGGGGATGGGAATCTCACCGTTTGTCGATGCAGGGGTGAAACTCACATCCCGAAGCTTGTAGTCGGGGATGTCGTCTTCGGTGCGATAATCGGCCAACTCGTCGCTCTCGAAATCGCTGTGGGCAAAAGAATCCTCTCTTTCATCGGCAGTGGCACCATCATGTTCATCATTGTCCGACTCCGAGTCATCGGTAGAACGGTTGTCACTGGCCGACACATCGTCGGTCAACGCAGGATTCTTCTCCAACTCCACGCTGAAACGTTTTTCCAATTCTGTAGCGGGAATCTCAAGCAATTCCGCCACAAGAATTTGCTGTGGGGAAAGAGTCTGAACCTGCTTTTGCCTTTGTATTTCTCCTGAACGTACTGCCATAATCATCGGCAAAGATAGTGGATTTTATTCAAACCACGATAATCTTGTCTTGATTTTCTCACTTCCACGCCTAACCCTCCTCCATCAACCTCACAAACTCCTTCATGCCCTCGGAAGCACCTTTTTGGATTACATGCACATTGCGGGCCGACGAAACAGCAACGTTATTAGGATCAATCAGATACACAGGCACACCCCATGGTACATAGTTGAGCAGACCGGCTGCCGGATAAACATTCAGGGAAGTGCCGATAATGAGAAAGACATCCGCTTGCTCACAATAGGAAATGGCCTTTTCAATCTCCGGCACAGCCTCTCCAAACCATACGATAAATGGACGGAATTGCGAGCCGTCGGCAGCAAGGTCGCCGACATGCACCTCGTATTCGTCGGGCTGGAGTTCCTTGATGTATTTTGGATTATTGGGATTCCACGACGAGGTTACCTTGGTAAGCTCTCCGTGAAGGTGAATCACGTGCGAACTGCCAGCCCTTTCGTGCAGATTGTCCACGTTTTGTGTCACTACAGTCACCTCGAAACGGTCTTCCAACATTGCCAGCAACCGATGCCCCTGATTGGGTTCCAAGTCTGGCAATTTCATTCTGAGGGAATTATAGAATTCAGTAACCAATTGTGGATTGCGTTCGTAACCCTCAGGCGTGGCGACATCCTCCACTCGATGCTGTTCCCACAAGCCACCCGAATCGCGAAATGTACTCATGCCGCTTTCCGCGCTAATGCCTGCCCCTGTAAGTACTACTAATTTTTTTTTCATACGGCCGCTTCGTCTTGAATTTATTCACAAAAATACGAAATTTATGTAAAACCCTGCCGCGATGTCAATAAAAAAACTTAATTTTACGCGCTTTTTGAAAAACGACGATTTCTTATGGACAAATTCAGTTATGCAATCGGCTTAGGAATAGGCCAGAATCTGATGAGCATGGGAGCAAAAGGTCTTGATGTGACCGACTTTGCCAAAGCGGTTGCCGATGTATTGAACGGTAATCCTACAGCCATGACACACACCGAAGCACGCGATATCGTGAACAAGTACTTCTCCGAAATGGAGGAGAAAATGAATGCCCAGAACATCGAGAATGGGAAAAAATTCCTGATGGAGAATGCCAAGCGTCCAGGAGTGACGGTCTTGCCAAGCGGCTTGCAATACGAAGTGATGACACAAGGCACAGGCAAGCGACCGAAAGCCTCCGACCGCGTGAAAGTCCACTATGTGGGTACACTTATCGACGGCACGGAGTTCGACAGTTCGGTGAAGCGTGGCGAGCCCACCGTGTTTGGAGTGACTCAAGTCATCAAGGGTTGGGTGGAGGCTTTGCAACTGATGAACGAAGGGGCAAAATGGCGGCTCTTCATACCTTCCGATCTGGCATACGGTGCCCAGCAGGCCGGCGAGCTGATTCCTCCCTACAGCACACTTGTGTTCGAGGTAGAACTCATCAAAGTACTTTAATCAGACAATCTTTTTATAAAAACGAAAATGAAAAAAATCAGTTATCTCATTGCGATGTTCGCAACAGTGTGCGCTTTCATAGGATGCACACAAACTCCCAAGGCTCAATTGAAAACCGATGTGGACTCTCTGTCCTACATGTTTGGCGTTGCCAACAACCAAGGGATGCTTCCCTACGCCCAACAGCAGTTTGGATTGGATACCGCCTACATGGACCACTTTGTAAAGGGTATTGTCGAAGGTATGAAAGACGCTTCTTCCAAGGCTACCGCCTACTATGCAGGCGTACAGATTGGCCAACAATTCGCAGGCCGCATTTTCAATGCCATCAACCAAGAGGTTTCGGGCAGCGACTCTGTAAAGGTGCTTTCGAAGGAAAACCTGTTGGCAGGTTTTCTTGAAGGCGTAAAAGGCAAGTCCTTTATCACACCCGAGGAAGCAGCCGCATACGTTCAGGCGCACATCGACAGCATCAAGAACCGTTTCATGAAGCAAACCTACGCCGACATCATTGCCGAAGGCGAGAAGTTCCTTGCCGAAAACAAGACCAAGGAGGGTGTGCAGGTTACAGCCAGTGGTTTGCAGTATAAGGTCATCACAGCCGGCACGGGCGCAATACCCACAGCTTCCGACAATGTGGAAGTGAACTATAAGGGCACTCTCATCGACGGCACAGAGTTCGACAGTTCCTACTCGCGCAATGAACCGACTAAGTTCCGTGCCGACCAAGTTATCCGTGGATGGACCGAGGCACTCACCATGATGCCGGTAGGCAGCAAGTGGGAACTATACATCCCCTACGACCTGGCATACGGGAATCGTGGGGCTGGTGAAAAAATCAAACCATTCTCCACACTTGTTTTTGAAGTTGAATTGGTAAGCATCGTGAAGGACAAGAAATAACCTCTCGCTTCCCAATCATTTAGGCAGGTGTCTGAAGCAATCTTCAGGCACCTGTGCTTTTATCCGCCCAGCACGAACGTATTTTAATAGGTGAACACCCCTAAACCGCCTCGGCAAACTCCGTAAGTCATAATTCAAAACTGTCAATCCATCGCATCTGCTCCTTTCTTTTTGAAACATAATCAACGATATATACATCTTTTTACGACAAAACGTGTGAGAAAAACAACAAAAAAAGTAATTTTGCACACGTTTTATGGACTTAATATGCGAATCCGACGATGATGAAAAAAGTAAGAGTGTTTGCTCCGGCCTCCATAGCCAACCTTGGTTGTGGATTTGATGTGATGGGGTTGGCCCTTGACGAGGTGGGTGATGTGCTCGAAATTATAGCCAGCGAAGGCGATGGGTTGACAATAACCAACAACACCCAAGTGCCCTTGCCCGGCGATTTGGAACAGAACGTAATCACGCCGGTGGTGCGTAGGTTTTTGGAAACGATTGGTAAGAAAGCTCAAATAGATGTCACTATCTGTCAGAAGATTTATCCGGGTAGTGGCATCGGAAGCAGTGCCGCTTCGAGTGCAGCCGCGGCATACGGCATGAACGAGTTGTTCGGATGTCCACTTTCCGATGAGCAGGTGGTGGAATGTGCCATGGAGGGCGAGAACTTGGCAAGTGGGGGCTATCATGCCGACAATGCGGCTCCGGCGGTGTTGGGCGGTATCGTGCTGATCAGGGGGTATCATCCTCTCGACATCGTCCAACTGCCAGTGCCGGGAAACTTTTACTGCGCTGTCGTTCATCCTCATATAGTGGTGAACACCAAGGATGCACGAAGCATCTTGCCGTCGGACGTTCCACTTCGTCATGCCGTGAGCCAATGGGGGAATGTTGGTGGGCTTGTAGCTGGCCTTTATTCCGGCAACATCGGTCTTGTCGGTCGCTCCATGAACGATGTCGTTGCCGAGCCGTATCGCAAACAGTTTGTCCCTGGTTTCGATGAACTTCGTGAAAAGCTGTTGGCCGCAAAAACTTTGGCAATGAATATCTCGGGGTCGGGTCCGTCGGTCTTTGCGCTTACCGACCGTCATGATGTGGCGCAGCGTGCAGGGTGGATTATGAAAGAGCATTTCGACAAGCTTTGCATCGCTTCGGAGGTGTATGTGGTGAAGGTGTCGAACAAGGGTGCGAAACTTTGTGGAGTGAATATATAGGAGATTAGGAACATGCGTTACTACAGTACACGTGATGCGGGTCGTAAGTCGATGTATTCGCTCAAGGATGCGTCCTTTATGGGGCTTGCTCCCGATGGTGGACTATTCATGCCCGAGTATATCCCTCGTGTCGATTTGGAGCAAGTGTTGCTTGCTGCCTATTCTTCTTATGCTGATATGGCCGTTTATTTGGCTTCTTTGTTTTTTGGCGAGGAGTTTTCATCCGATGTCATGCGCTCTCTCGTTCAGCGTGCATACAATTTCTCCTGTCCTTTGCGTAGATTGGATGACGACCTTTGGATCCTGGAATTGTTTCATGGCCCTACCTGTGCTTTCAAGGACTTTGGGGCTCGCTTTATGGGTGCCGTGTTGGGGCAGTTGCGCGAAGGCGACGAACATCTCACCGTACTTACGGCCACTTCCGGCGATACGGGAAGTGCGGTTGCGGCAGGTTTCCATGGAGTGCCGGGTGTCAATGTCGTAGTGCTCTATCCGAAAGGGAAGGTAAGCAATCTGCAAGAAAGCCAAATGACTACATTGGGCGGAAACATCTGTGCGGTACAGGTTGATGGCACATTCGATGATTGTCAGGCTTTGGTGAAGCAACTGTTCAACGACAAGGTTTTCCGTGCCACTCACAACATCACTTCGGCCAACAGCATCAACTTGCTTCGCTGGATTCCCCAGTCGTTTTATTATTTCTATGCCTGGACACAGTGGTACAAGGCCACAGGTCGTATGGCTCCCGACGTGGTTGTCCCCAGTGGCAACTATGGCAACATTACTGCCGGCATGTTGGCTGCACGGATGGGATTGCCGGTACGTCGCTTTATTTGTGCCTCGAATGCCAACGATGTGGTTCCACAGTATCTTGCAAGTGGGGTCTATCGTCCGCGTCCTTCCGTATGCACCATAGCCAATGCCATGGATGTGGGTGCTCCGAGCAACTACGAACGGATGATGTGCCTGTATGGAAATAATTATCAGGAACTGTGCTCTTCTCTGTATGGCTGGTCGTGCTCCGACGACGATATCAGAAGCGGCATCGCGGCGATTTATCAAAGATATGGCTATGTGTCCGATCCTCACACTACCACAGGTTGGCTTGCCGCCCAACACTATGCGGCCCGTGGATTCTCTCTTTCCACTGCTCATCCTGCCAAGTTCCAGGAGGTAATCGCACCTGTGCTTCATCGGGATGTCGAAGTCCCGGAAACACTGCGACATGTCATGAACAAACAGAAAGCGTTCACTTGCATTGGTGTGGATGCCTGTCAGCTGAAAAAACTTATCCATAAGGTAGTGGCTTTATCATTTACAACTGTAAACGACATCGATGATGGCCGACCGATGGGCTAATGGGTTCTACCCTTCAGAAGGCTAAAAATAAATTGATGGAACTCGCCTGAAAAACATTCTTAACATGAAAAACATTAATGGTAGATTCGTTTTATCGATTCGAGTGTAGGATTACTGAATAAATTCAAACCGCTTTTTTTGAAATTGAAAATGAAAAAATTGATTTTTCTTGTTTTATCTTTCATCTTGACTCTGCCTTTATTTGCCGAAAACTATGATGTCACCTTCGTCGGGCTCCTTGACGAAATGACAGATCCCTCGTTTCACGCGAAATGGCCTGAACATGAATATATCTGTCGTCAGTCATCAAGCTATTCCCGTGCTTCGGTAGATCCCGCTACGGCTTCGGCGGATGGAAGCTTCCGTCCTGAGTCTGGACGCGATTGGGGAAAAGGGTGGTTCGAGAACCACGACTTCGACAATTATCTTCGTGAAGAAACCAACAACGGACAAACCGAATATGTGATGTTTGAGGACAACAACCCCGGTGTGGTCCTTCGTTTCTGGACTGCCTATATGGGGTATCTCGACGGTGAAGGCGGAGACTACATTTTCTACATTGACGATGTAGAGAAACCTGTCATAAAGATGCAGAACAAGGCTCTTGTCGGAGGCACTGGCTTGGTGGGCTACCCCTTTAGCTATGTCGCTCCGGCAAAAACCGAAAACCTGACATGGTTGGGCCATAACCTTATTCTTCCAATTCCATACGCCCGAAGCTGCAAGATTGCATTCCGTCCCTACGACCCAACCAAGACGGCAAAGACCCACGGCCATTATTACCAAATCAACTATCGCTCATACAAGCCCGGTACTAAGGTGGAGAGCTTCAGCGAGAATACAACGACGCAGTATGCAAAGGAAATCTTCGCGTATGGTGTCAAACTTGTCGGCGACAAGACTCTCCAAGGTGATGATGTGCGTGAGGCCGGCGGCGGTGTTCTCCATCCCGGTGCGAAGAAAACCCTTACCATCAAGGGAGAGAAATGTATCACCTCGCTTTCCATCCAAATGGGTTCAACCGACATATCCGAGTCGCTCGGCAAGGCAATCCTAAAGATCAGCTTCGATGGAGAACAGACCGTGGAGTGTCCTGTGGGCAATTTCTATGGAATCGGCTCCAGACAGCTTCCCCATTGTACTTTCTATGTCAGAACAAATCCCGACGGCATGATGACAGCCTATTGGGTGATGCCTTTCGAGAAGAGAGCTGATGTTACCATTGAGAACCGTGGAGTGTTGGATATTGACCTGAAAGTATTCCAGACCACCTACCGACCTTCTCCTTGGGATCAGATGCGTTCGATGCATTTCCATGCATGGTGCCACGAGAGCAAGAAGCTTGATTGTACTGATAAATTTGACTATAACTTTGTCACAATTCAAGGCAAAGGGCGATATGTCGCCGATGGATTGACTGTTTATAATTATTACCCAGACACTTCCGGCATAAACTGGTGGGGAGAGGGCGACGAGAAGATTTACGTCGATGGAGAGGCATTTCCTTCTCATTTTGGCACGGGCTCAGAGGATTATTATAGTTATGCCTACTGCCGCCCACAGCCATTCTCATATCCGAATATTTCCCAGCCAATAGGCGACGGCAACAAGACCCCTGGACTTACAGTCAACAATCGTTACAGACTTCTGGATGACATTCCTTTCGAACATTCATTCGCTTTCTTTATGGAGATATGGCATCCTTATTATTCGGAGATGGACTATGCTCCAGCAACTTTCTGGTATGCCTTTCCTGGCTGCAAATGGAATGCCGACAACTGAGTTCCCTGAAATGAAAAAGCAGACAATCATTCGTCGTTAAATCATCAATCGTCATGAAGCATAATTTAAGGTGTTTGTTTTTGGTCGCAACAGCCATCCTGTCTGGCTCATGTCAGAACCGTCCGTTTGAGTGTCAGATTCTTTCTTACGACGGGAACAAGGTGGCGCAAACATTTGTCTTTAATGGTGGCAAGCTTGAATCCGATACAATGGGCAAGTGGAATGTCACGGTCAACAAGAACATCGTCTCGGCCGAGGCCACGGACTATTCGTTGACTTTCACAATGAAAGAGGGTGAGATGAATTCCGGCGGTGCTGCTGTCCAGTTTGAATTCGACAATTGGAACACCGAAAACTACATTTTCGCTCCCAGCCACCTTTATGACGGCAACCGTTTCCGCATATACCCCATATCTTATCCGCCGATGATTTATAAGCCCGAGGATCGCCCACTCTCCATGCCGATTACCGTCACCAATATCCCTCATTTCAATCAAGATGGCACCGATGCGACAGTTGACTTTAGAACAAGCAACTGTTCCACTCCTCTTGCCGGCTTCTATGAGATGCAGGCAAAGCGTGGCTTCTTCATATTGACGGAGCAGGACACAATCCTCGGCGACCAAGCGTTCTTCATTAGCGAGTATCCCACTGAAGGCCGTCTCACCATCCGGCTGTCGGCTCCGGGTGTGCGCGAGCATCAGTACGTAATGTGCAAGGCAGACAATCCCAGCCATGATCGGGGTGTCGCGATGCGCAAGGGCGATGAGATCAAGATGCATTTCAGGGTGTACGACTTTCCCTGCGACAACCTTATGGCCTATTTCGACAAGTTCCTGACCATCCGCAAGGATCTCTCTGGCCAGAACGAATACCGCAACTTGGAGCCTTTCAGCAGCATTGCCCATACCATCTCGAAACACGTTTTCGCTGCGAAATGGTTTGAGGATGACAAGTTTGGATATACCTGCCATGGGCCGCAATATGCTGGCATTTATTACCATCTCCAAATAGGATGGAACGGTGTTCCCGTATATACGCTGATGCAGCTCGCACGTCCGGAAGCCCAACCCGACTACGACGAGACCCTGCGTCGGGTGAGCCGTAGTCTGGATGCAATGCGGTACATGCAGCGTGAGTCGGGCCTTTTTAGCGCCATCATGAAGGACGGCGAGTATTTTGGCGACACATATCGAGAGAGTGCCATCACCCGCGATGTCGTACTCGTTACCCGACTCGGTCTCGCGCTTTACTATGGTCTGCAATGCCTTGACATGCTTAAGATCCAGGGCTATGATGACTTGATAAAACCAGAGTGGGAAGATATGTTTCGCAAGGAGGCCGACGCTCTTGTCGCTCTCTTCGAACGTTATGGACACTTCGGACAGTTGGTACATTCCATCACCGGTGAAATATATACCCCTAACTCCTCCGCAGGTTCTTCCTCGATTAGTGCGCTTGCCTATGCCTCAAAATACTTTGGGGATACCAAATACATGGAAACTGCCCTGAAGGCAGGAGAATGGTACTACGCCAATCAAACCATGAAAGGCTATGCTGGCGGAAGCGCGGCCGAGGTGCTCCAGTCGCCGGAGAGCGAGTCGGCTGCTGAAATCACCGAGGCCTATACTGTTCTTTTTGAACTTACTCGCGACGAAAAATGGCTGAAACGTGCTTGTGATGCCGCTGGAATAATGTCGTCATGGGTAGTCTCTTACGACTACAAATTCCCCGATGGTACGAATTTCGCCAATGCAGGTGTCAAGGCGACAGGTTCTGTCTGGGCAAGCGTACAGAATGAGCACAGTGCTCCTGGGCTCTATGTCATGTCTGGCGACTATCTGCTGAAACTCTTCCGTAGTACTGACGACTGGCGTTATTTGGAATTGTGCAAGGATATGGCTCACAACGTGATTCAATATGTCAACACCCAAGCCAATCATGTCCAGCCTGGAGATAGTGTAGGCTGGTGTACCGAACGTGTCAATATCAGTGATTGGGAAGGCCAGGAAAGTGTGGGGAATGTCATCCATGACAGCAATTGTGCGTGGGAGAATGTGAACCTTTATCACATTACCGAAAATCCGGGAATCTATGTCCAGGCCGACAAACGTGAGATTATGGTCATTGACCATGTCAACGCTAAGATTGTCAGAAGCGATGCCGATTCCGTAACCCTCGAAATAGAGAATCCCACCTATCGCGACGGCGATGTGTCGGTTCTCGTCGAGACCTCGGACTACGCCCACGAAAACCCTCTCGGTTGGAATGCCTTCTATTCCTGGCCTAAGGTTCATGTCCCTTCTGGAGAAACGGTAACGGTTACATTGCCTGTAGCGAAATGACAACCTGAAATGTCGAAAATGGCATTAGAGGTGAGAAGCATTTCCCTTTAGGTCCGCCTATTTTTCCTCGGCATCTCATCATTCCTTCGCTTCGGTCTCTCCGTCATTTCAAGCCATGAAACCACCATTTCATGGCTTGATACCGTCGTTTCATGGCTTGAAACGATGATATCATGGCTTGAAACGCCGAAAAACTTCCTTGCCAGACAAGTGCAAAGCCTGTCCTGATTCCCATCCCCGATAACGGAGGAACCGAAGTATGTGATGGTCGAAAAGTTCGCAAAATAATTGCGCAAATGCTTGGATTCCTTCGAAATGCGAGAGCCTACATATAGTGGAACGGGCAACAGACCAGCTCCACGTTTTTTATGTATGGCCGAACCCTATCCACAACAACGCCACCACAGGCAGCCACGGCGACACAAGAACAAGACACAACAAAAATTATGGGAACAAAAGAAATGTATCAATTGCCCTTCATCAAGATGTTCCAAGTCAAGACTCACACCCAGCTGCTTGGTGCGTCAACCTCGCCTGTGGGTACAGGTAGCAATTCTGAAATGGACCTCGGGAATTAAGTTAGCGATTGGAAAATGGTCATGAAAATCGTCGCATCTGACCTATAGGAAGAGACATTTCGGAGTTATTGGAACGAAGTTGGAATGTTGTTTCATAAAAAAAGCTCCTACATGCGAGCCACGCTGCTTCTTGACCGCTGAAGCAAAGGGGGCTTGCATGTAGGAGCACCAATGAGAGGGTTACAGAATCAGGGAGATTTCCCCCGAAAAACTATCGTTTATTCTTGCGTGAGATCGACAGCGTAATTGGCACGTTTGCCCGATGGGAAGAGGCCGCTGATGAAGAGCACCTGGTCGGGGCTTTGCGAAGCCTGCTTCATGACGGTTTCGAGATCCTCGACGGTCTTGATGCTGTTGCCGTTGGCCTTCAGTATGATGAATCCCTTGCGAATGCCTGCATCCTTCATCTTTCCATCGCTGACACCTGTCACCTCTATGCCGCTTGCGAGGTTGAGCTGACGCTTCGTGTCGTCGGGAAGCACACGGAACGCGGCTCCAAGGATGCTCATGTCGGTGCCCTTCACAACCTTCGTGTTGCCTTGTTCGTTCCTGAGCGTAAGCTCGATGGTCTTCTCCTTCTTATCGCGCAATATAGTGACCTTCACCACGTCGCCCGGACGATGCTTCGACAACGACTCCTGGAGTTCGGCGAAATTCTTGATTTTCTTGCCGTCAATGCCAATGATGACATCGTTTTCGAGCAGCTTGCCCACCGCAGAGCCACCTTCCACGATTTCGCGCACCCACACTCCGTAGGCGGCACCCAATTCCTTCACCTGACTCTTCGTCTTCTCATCCATGAGCTGCTGGTCATCGTCAATAGGTGTACCCTTGATACCAAGGAACGCACGCTGCACCACTCCATACTGCTTCAAGTCGGCAAGCACCTTGGTCATGATGCTTGAAGGGATGGCGAATCCCATTCCCGAATAGGAGCCCGTAGGCGAATAGAGCACCGAGTTGATGCCTACCAGTTCGCCACGTGCATTGACAAGCGCACCGCCAGAGTTGCCCTGATTGATGGCCGCATCGGTCTGGATGAACGATTCCACACCGTTGGTATAGACACCGAGTGAACGTGCCTTGGCACTGACTATGCCCGCAGTGACCGTGGATGTCATGTTGTAGGGATTACCCACAGCCAACACCCATTCGCCCACCTTGAGCTGTTCGGAATCGCCTACCGGGATGGTTGGAAAATCGTCGCCCTCAATCTTCACCAGAGCCAAGTCGGTGCTTGGGTCGGTGCCAATGATGCGTCCCTTGAACTCACGTGAGTCATTGAGCTTGACACTGATGACATCGGCTCCCTCAATGACGTGGTTGTTGGTGACGATGTAGCCATCCTTGGAGATGATGACACCCGAACCGAAGCCCACGCGCTCGGGGGTCTGCACCTGACGCTGTTGCCCACCGCGACCGCCATTGCCGAAGATGTCGCCAAAGAAATCGTAGAATGGGTCGCGCACCTGTACGTTCTGTACTTTCGACTCCTGTACGGATTTTATGTGGACAACCGCATGGACGGAATTCTCGGCCGCCGTCGTCAAGTCAACCGGCTGAAAGTTGGTGACATTCGAGCCCGACAATGCCACCAACTGGCTTTGAGGAAAAGCCTCATAGAACGACTGTCCTCGGTTCTCCTCCGTTTTAGACACTGAATGAGCCGTAACTAGTGCAACACCTGCACTGACAGCTGCGATAAGCACAATGCTCATGAAATTCTTAATCGACTTTTTCATAACTCAAAATTGGATTAATGTTAATTCTCTGTTTATTTTAACTTTTGACACACAAACATAATAACAATTCGCGTGCCGTCGTATCACGACAGGGGAAAAATTTTTCTCTTTTAACAAAAACGCCGCGATATTAACTACACTTTACAGATTTTTTAGCTACCTTCGCATTCGAAAAGCAGAAGACCGGTCTGTCGCTGCTGACACTTTGTCAGGAGAGGAAAGTCCGGGCAACATAGGGTATCTTGCTTCCTAACGGAAAGCTGTTGGCGACAGCAGAGTAATGCAGAAGAAAACAACCACCTTATAAAGTAACATAAGGAAAGGGTGAGAAGGTGGGGTAAGAGCCTACCAGTCGGGTGGCGACATCCGAGCTGTGCATCTGAGGAGTTGAAAGATCATGTAAACCAGCGCTATGAGGGCGACCCGTCCAAGCTGGAGGGTAGATCGATAGAGGCTATTGGTGACAGTAGTCGTAGATAAATGACAGACAGCGTCGCATTCCCATAAGAAAGGCTACGCTACAGAACCCGGCTTACAGGCCTTCTGCTTTTTTCTTTTTCCATGCCCGTGGAATCTCCGCTGGTGATGGTCGTGTGGTTACCTTATTTGGACTGGTACGGATATGATTTGTAGGGATTCTCCAAATCCAGATAATGAAACAGATGCTGGTGGATTTTATGAGGAGGGGGAGGGGTCATGAAGTCGGCACCGTAAATGCAGGTGAGGTATTCGTTGGGGTTGTCGGGGCCAATCACCATACTGTGTTCAAAGGTCACAGGCTTCCCCACGCCATAAATGCTTTTCGGCAACACTCCGCGCAGGCCAAAATCATGATCCACTATGTACGGACTGCTTTGAATGTCGTATTGCCGCTGTAGTTTCCTCATCACCCGTTGCACACCATCCAAACTGAACACTTTCCTACAAAAGAGCGGAATCCAACTTGACACACCGCGACCATGCTTATAAGGATCGCGACACACGAGATAGAGCACTTGCTTGTAAAATTCGTAGCGGATAAAATGGATTCGCTGGAGCAACGGATTGTCGGTCATGCCATCCAATGGAAAGACATCGATATAGATTCCCCCAAGATATTTCAAGTGAACACGTTCAATAAGTGTAGTGCTCGCATCTTGCAACTTTGCGAAAGGGAGTGGATATTGTCTGTCGGTTTCGTAACACACAAACTCAAATGGCTCTGGCATCCATTCGTGGGCATGGGCAATGAATTGTTCATAATCGTCGCGCGGCATACCTACATCCAAATCGTCATCCCAAGGGATAAAGCCCTCATGCCGTATGGCTCCAAGCAAAGTACCTGCCACGACATAGTACTTCAAATCATGTTCCTGACACACCTTGTGAAGTGCCAGCAGGATATTGAGTATTCGCAATTGAAGTGACCTCACGTCATAATTTGCTCCGTACATTTGATAATTTTGAGTTATGAATTT
>JAUNNV010000165.1 GCA_030531335.1 Bacteroidales bacterium | reverse complement strand
AATTATTTGCTGGCCTCTAATTTTATTTTACTGGCCTCTAAAATTTTTTTACAGGCCATTTCGGCGCAACGGACAAAGATGGACAGTGGGAGGATGTCACCAAGCTCAAATACATTGAGGAGCTAATCCAAACTCTTGATGTATAGGGTCTGAAATACACATTCTTTATATACTATAGTTACAGCGACAGTCAGTTCATTTTATTGCCTACTTTCATGTTTACCGACCACCCATACCACCGTACAAGCCGTTCGGCATGCGGCGGTTTTAAGTTTCTGTTCGTCAGACCAGATGTTTGCAGCTGGCTTCCGTCAGATTCCACCTCGCGATGAACACCCTTGTCCTTGGCTATGTGATTCCCACTATTAGGGCTCACTCGGGACTTGCCCCCATTAGCTAATGCTCATGCTAAGCGTACTACGAACAACCGCCGATTCGTGCGAACCGGCGGTTGTTCTGTTGGTTGGAGTACCAGGATTCGAACCTGGAATGACAGGACCAGAATCTGTAGTGTTACCATTACACCATACTCCAATTCCGAGTTGTCTTAACCTTAAGACGGCGCAAAGGTACTGCTTTTTTCTGTACGTGCAAATTTTTCGGGCTTTTTTTTTGTGCTTTCCTCGCGAAAAGGTAAACGAACACAATAAAGGGGCACTCTATGGATTCCCTCCTTATTTCTGGCAGAACCCCACCTCTTCTTGAATAAGCTTGATATCGACATCCTGAACGGGATTGCGGCCAGCAAGGGAAGCTGCGAATCCGCACACCTGACCCAATTCGAGGAATACAGGTTCCATCCGAATGGAGCCGAATGCGATATGGCTTGAAGAAACGCATACCGGAACCAAAAGGTTGGTGCACTCATCCCTGTGGGGAACCAGACTCCTATATGAAATAGGATAAGGTTTTCCACCGCCTTTCTCCACGTCTCCCTCATTCTTGACCATAATCTTGCCGTCCTTCTCCACCAGAACCCGTTCGCAGTTGTGCGAATCCATCTGGTAGGCGGCATAGCCGATACCGTCCTTCACGATACCTTTTCCGTCGCAGTCGGCTTGCGTGGCGACATAATCGCTTATCATTCGTCTGGCCTCCCTCACATATATCTGATGGGTCCATCCTCCTGTCGCGGTGTATTCATCCTTGGCCCATCCCCATTCGCGGATAAAATTCTGAAGTTCCTTTGGAACCCTGGGGTCACTAACGTAGAACCACATCAGTCCGAGAGTGTAGTTTTTGTGTGCCTCAATGATTTCTCGGCGACGCTCCCACGATGCTTCGGGATAGTCGTGGTTCATCCCTATCATATCAGTCGAGAACGGTCCCCTGTTGTTGACATCGGTCTTGTTGTTGGGCATTAACGACCAGATGAAATAGTTGCCGACAACTGGTGCCGGATCAGCTTCGAACACGCGGACAAGCAGTTCATATACAGAGGGGTCGTAATTGTCTGGCTTGGCGAATGGAATCTGGTTGTTCTTGTCGCTGGAGAGGCAAAGACGGAAGTTGTAGGCTTGCACAAGGTTGTCTCCGGCTCCTTCTTCTTTCATTTTCCCCTCCTGGATTCCCCACAGTAGCCCACTTTTCGGATTGCCTTTTTCTACATACGGGTCTATCCCATCCACAAACTGGTGAAGATCGGCGATATGGGAACCATTCCACTCTTCGCCATAGACAGATGAATCCTCGCGTCCGACGTGATAGCTTACACCTGCCATTGCCAGTAGGTCGCCTTCGTAGGTGGCATCAATGAACGAATTGGCCTCGATTGTCTTGCAGGTTTCCCCCTTCTCATCATTGCAGGTGATTGAAATGATTCTTGTCCCCTTCTTCGAGAGTGTGTCGAGATAATATCCCTTGAATATGGATATATTTGGATTATCGACGTAACTGTCGAGAATTGTTTGGGCTGCTGACGGCTCGAAAGTCCACTGCTCTTCTGTCCCGTAGTGTTTACCCAAGTCACGGTAGAACTGCCTTGCCATGCCGATTATGGCCTGTTTGTTGCCGATGTCGGTGGCTCCCAGACCTCCTGTTGTCATACCTCCCAGAACGGGATCAGGACAAATGATGACCACCTTGCAGCCTTTTTCCGCTGCAGCACGTGCCGCAGTGACGGCGGCCGAAGTGCCTCCATAGATGCAGATGTCGGTGCTGGTTGTTTTAGTGTCGCTACAGGAAAGAAAAGAAACTGCCGTGCAGAGACACGTGATGATTGATAGGAAAAAATTTTTGAGCGGTTTCATTTTTGGAATAGGATGTAGGAAAATGTCTTGACTATTGTATGCCTCTTCTGCCCTCGGTTTATCGTCGGTTGGTGTAGATAAGTACGTAGTAGATGAGTGTGGCGAGCGAGCTGAGAGCCGCCACTACGTATGTGTAGGCGGCGGAGCGCAGTGCGCTTTGGGCTTGTGCGTGGTTGCCCGAATCGGTGATGCCCGCTTGGTTGAGCCATCGAAGCGCGCGCATGGAGGCGTTGATTTCGACGGGCAGGGTGATGATGCTGAACAGGGTGGTGAGCGCGAACAGGCAGATGCCAAACAGCAGGAGCTGTGGGAAAGTGTTGACCAAAAGGATGCCTCCCAACAGAATCCAGCTGACAATGCTCGACGAGAACTGCACTACGGGCACCAGTGCCGAGCGCATGCGTAGCGGTGCGTAGCCCAGTTGGTGTTGCAGGGCATGGCCGCACTCGTGGGCTGCCACGGCCGCTGCCGCGACGCTACACGAGTCATAGACATCCTCGCTGAGGTTTACGGTGCGGCTTGTGGGGTTGTAATGGTCGGTGAGCCGCCCCGAGGTGCAGGTTACGCTGACATCGTCGATGCCATTCTGGCGCAGCATGAGTTCGGCGACTTCGCGTCCCGTCATCCCATTGGAAAGGGGGATGCGGCTATGGCGCTTGAAGTTGCCCTGCAGGTTGCTTTGCACGAGGAAGCTCAGCAGGGCGATACCGATAAAGAGTATGTAAACCATGGCCTTTTACTCAAAACAAGTGTTTCGGATAGTTGCCGGCATCGACCAAGGCCTTGATTTTATCCACAACCTCTTGGCGATCTTCCGGGTAAGTCACGCCAAACCATTTGCTGGTAGTGTCGAGCACCTCGCAGGTGGCGGTGTTGTTGTGAATGAGCTCATCGACCATGAGTGGGATGAAGAATTCGGACTTCGGGTTCTCGATGTTCTTCGGATTGCCGAGGAAGCGTTTGAAATAGTCGGCGCTATAGGCAAAGTAGTCGGGAGTGAAGCCCCAGAAGTTCATGCTCACGGGAGTATTCTCGGGTATGGCCACCCAGGTGGTGTTGTCGTCGTCGAGATACTTCACCTCACCGTCGATGCGTTGTATCTTGGTGCGTTCAACCACCGAAGCAAGCATACGCCCTGAGCTGGTGCCGCACACGCCCCGGCTCACAGTGCCGCTCTCGCTGAGGGTGTTTCCCACGCGGAAGCCCACCATGGCGTAGGTGTTGGTCGATCCTTCGGGCAGGTTTGCCAGAAACTCACCCATCACGCGGAACGAGTCGGAACCGTAGAAATCGTCGCAGTTGATGACGGCAAAAGGTTCCTTGATGACATCGGCTCCCATCAAGACGGCATGGTTGGTGCCCCAAGGCTTGGTGCGGCCTTCGGGACAGGTAAAACCTTCGGGAACGTCGTGTATGCTTTGGAACACAAGCTCGCAAGGAATGTGCCCCTCGTATTTTGAGACAATCTTCTCGCGGAAATCCTGTTCGAAGTCCTTTCGGATTACAAACACAAGTTTCCCGAATCCTGCCTTGATGGCATCGTGAATACTATAGTCCATGATGGTCTCTCCATTAGGACCCAGTCCGTCGAGTTGTTTCAACCCTCCGTAACGGCTGCCCATGCCGGCAGCGAGCAAAAACAATGTGGGTTTCATCTGTAATGTTATTATTGGTTTTCACGGCAAACTTAGATAAAATTCGTGAAACCAAAGGCACGATAAGTAAGAATTATGAATTAAGAGTTATG
>JAUNNV010000164.1 GCA_030531335.1 Bacteroidales bacterium | reverse complement strand
AGCATCTCTACAACCAGTGTGGAGAGTCGGCCGATGTTTGCATCGTCGATGGCCACGGCGGTCTGTACGATGGGTATTCCCATTCCCGGGGCTCCGATGCCGGCATCGCCCGTTGCCTTCGGATGCCCGTGGTGCTGCTTGTCAATGCCCGCCACATGGCATCGACCGTGGCTCCGCTCATTTATGGGTTCCGGCAATTCCCGGGTGGCGCCCAAATAGCGGGTGTCGTCTTCAACCAAGTGTCCTCCACCTCGCATTACGCACTGCTTCGCGATGCGTGTCACGAGGCGGGGGTGGAGTGCTTCGGCTATCTCCCCCACATCGACGACTGCAAACTATCCACACGCCACATCGGCCTTACCGCCACCGTGCGTCGCCAGTACAGTTCCATCATCGACCGCATCGGCTTGCAGGCAGAGCAGAGCCTGCAAATCGACAAGCTGCTGGCTTGCACCCGGCAGCCCTTCCCCTGTCCATATTCGCTGCCCTATTCGTCCGACACTGCCGACGGGGAGTTTCCCCCCCCTTCGGGAAACCTGCGCATAGCGATGGCGTCCGATCCGGCCTTCAATTTCGTTTGGCTGCATCGGCTGCAACAGTTGCGGCGGCAAGGAGCCGTTGTCCGGTTCAGCCCCGTCTATGGCAGCGACCTGCCACCGGCCGATGTGGTGTATCTCCCCGGAGGCTATCCGGAACTCTTCGCGCGCCAACTGGCCCGGCGCCACCGGCTGAAGCAGCAGCTTGCCGACTTCGCGTCGGCCGGGGGGCGGATCATGGCCGAGGGTGGCGGTGTGGTGTTTCTTGGCCGTTCCCTTACGCTCCGTGCCGGAGGCACCGCCTATCCCATGTGCGACATATTGCCCCTCGACTTCACGCTTGCCGACACCCGCCTCGTCCAAGGATATCGGCAATGGGATGGCAGCCGTGGGTATGAGCATCGCTACGTCCGGTTGCTCAATCCTCCCCCCGACAGCCAGGCCGCATGCAATGCCAAAGGCGCCCCGGCCGAAGGCTTTTTGATCCGCCAAGGCAACATCGTGGCAAGTTCGGCCCATTTTGTGTGTTAATTTTGCTTAAATGTTCGGCTTCGCGCGCCATATTTGCTATCTTTGCGATGGACAAACACCAACGATAATGACAACCTTTTTTTTTAGAGGCTGTTCAAGACAGCCTCTTGTAACCTTTTAAAAAAAAACTCACATGGAAAGAAGAGATTTTTTGAGAATGTCTGCCTTGGGCGCCGCCGGTTCGCTGGTTCCTTCCGGAATCATCTCCTCGGCAACCCCGGCGGCAAGTGCCCCCGCCAAGAAGTCGGCCAATGGCAAGATCAACCTTGGATTTATCGGCTTGGGGCAGCAGTGCATGCACCTCATGGGCAGTTTCATCAAGATGGACGATGTTCAGGTGGTGGCGGGTTGCGATGTGTATGACATCAAGCGCAACCGATTCGAGAAGCGGGTGACCGACTATTACAAGGAGAAGGGCATGAAGAAGTGTGCCCCCGCCATGTACGAGGACTACCAGGATGTGCTGGGCCGCACCGACATCGACGCCGTGGTCATCGCCGTGCCCGACCATTGGCATGCAGCCATAGCCATCGCGGCCTGCAAGGCGGGCAAGGATGTGTATTTGGAGAAGCCGATGACCCTCACCATCTACGAGGGCAAGCAGTTGTGCAAGGCGGTCCGCAAGTACGGCCGCATCCTTCAGGTGGGCAGCCAGCAGCGGTCGAGCGCGGAGTTCATCCATGCGGCCTCGATGGCGCGCGAAGGCGAGCTGGGCAAGATCGAGAAGATGGATGTGTATGTGGGCCGTTGGGAAGGCAAGCCGTTCCCCGTAAACCACCATTTCCCCGCGCAGGAGCCGCCACAGGGCCTGAACTGGGAAAAGTGGTTGGGTCCGATGACCGATAAGGCCACCTATTTCCCCGACATCGACCCGGTTCTCACCCCCGAGGGCAAGGACCCCTGCTGGGGCGCATGGCGATGGTACAAGCCTACGGGCGGAGGCTACATGACCGACTGGGGAGCCCACATGTTCGACATCGCACAGTGGGCGGTGGGCAAGGACGGCAGCGGACCCGTCGAGGTGATACCCCCCGGCCACAGCTTCTACAAGAACCTCACCTACAAGTACGACAACGGCATCGTGGTCGAGGAAACCACCTTCGACGAGTTTGGCCAGGGCGTGAAGATATATGGCGAGAAGGGATGGATTGCCGTACATCGTGGGCGGCTCTACGCCTCCGATCCGAGGTTCGAGATGAAGGTTGACAACAGCGACGTGCCGTTCGAGGCGCGAGCCGGCCACCATCGGGTGTTCATCGAGAGCGTCAAGACGCGCATCGACGGCAATGTGCCCGTCGAGACGGGCCATTCGTCGTGCACGATGTGCAACATCGGCATCATAGCCGGCGAACTGGGTCGTCCGCTTACGTGGAACCCCATCGTGCAGAAGTTCATGAACGATCCTGAAGCCAACAAGCTCATGCACTATCAGTATCGCGCAGGTTACGAAAATCTGCTCGAAGTGTAAGAATGTGGCGACGCCACAATCGGAAGTATCCGCCACCCCAGTCCGTGGGGGGTGATGCAAGCCTTATCCGGGCACATGCTCAAGTCGCGTAGCGAAGGGCATGTGCTCGGTTGTTTGGGGGGCTGGACTTCTGGCGGGAGCGACAAACCCTGTGGGGAGGGTGTACGGACACTAACCCAAAACTGTCGCTAAACGATACATGAAGAAAGGGATGTCCCTGACTCCTTTCACCTGTTCCCTGAAGCATTTTATCTTTGAGTTCAGTGATTCTGCTGATGCGTTGGTCTTTCGCCCTGTGAAGTAGTTCGGTATCTCATCCTCATAGAACTTTATGGTGTCACGTACAGACTTAACTTCACGCAAAGTACATGCTGCCCCTTTCTCATACCACTCCTTGAACTACTGTTTTGCAGTGTCCTTTGTATGTTTCTTGTTGCGGAATACTGCTCTGAGAGAATTGATCAGGTTGTATGCCTCTTCTAACTTTGGATGCAGTTCAAAGAGAATCCTCGCACGCCTTTCCTGCGTGGCGCTCCATTTCTCGCGGCTCA
Organism: Bacteroidales bacterium; assembly: GCA_030531335.1. Lineage (GTDB taxonomy): Bacteria > Bacteroidota > Bacteroidia > Bacteroidales > Bacteroidaceae > DCGR01. The sequence goes on along the minus strand of JAUNNV010000164.1, from coordinate 918 downwards.
TGGACAACTGCTTGCGACAACGCGTCAATGCTTCCACGAGCGTTTCTCCGTTAGCAAGCCTTGGAGGTTCAAATCGGGTGTTCTGCCTCTTTGGCTTCCTGCCACGCCTGCTTTCCCTCCAATTCTTTCCATGCCTTGCCCTCATCCTCTCTCGGTAGGCCTTTCTGCCGGCTGCCACTCCTTCGAGATATTTGCGGAACTCTCTCCGCCTCGTTTAACGACATGGAAGCAGTCACGTATGGCAGTGGCCTTGGGGAATGCCTCCCTTGCTATCGCACGTATGCAGTCTGAGAGATCCATCGTGATACTCTCAACCATCTCACGCTTATCCTCAGGCAGTCGCATGAGCGCTCCCAGGACATCTGTCGGGTTGGTTCCCTTGACAACTGCAATGATTGCGCCCTTGCGGCCATGGGCTTCCTTGTTGTGGACAATGGTGTACAGCCCACCTTGGAGGGAGGTCTCGTCCATGCCATGCTCCTTGCCTACGTCTTGTGGAAGAAGAATCCACTCGGAGGCATGTTCCTTCTGTTCCCACGTCTCGAAGCCACTCAGTGTGTCTTTGTATCTCTTCCCAAACGTGGAGCTGTTGACCATGTATGTGTAGCCTATCTGGCGAGCGGTTGTCGTCTCATTGTCCATCCGCTTTCTTAAAAAAAAGCGCGAAGTCTTTCGAGTATCGCGTGCCAGGATGCCTCAGCCGTATCTTCCTGTCGAGATCCACTGACCTGGTTGTGCCGTCGGGCATTGTCCAGCGACGCCTGCGCACATGAAGGACGGTCTTCTTGTCACGTGTCGGGAAATCTATAAGACATGACTCCTCGACGAAGCCATCACTTACCGAGCCTATCATGTCAGGAGTGCGGTTGTCGCGTTCATCAAGATGGATATGAAGTTCTGTTGTGTACAGGACTTCGG
>JAUNNV010000036.1 GCA_030531335.1 Bacteroidales bacterium | reverse complement strand
TTACTATCTGTATGGCCTACAAAGTAAATGGTAAATAGTAGATAGATAAATAGCAAAACGACTGAATCATGAACCGCAACCTTTTACAAAGAACCATTACCGGCATTTTCTTCGTTGTCACACTGGTAGGAAGCATTGTGCTGTCTTCCATCTCCTTCGGATTGCTTTTTTGCCTTGTCTCTGCCATGTCGGTGAATGAGTTTTGCAATCTCGTAAACAGACAGGACGATGTGAGCGTCAACAAATTCGTTGCCATGGCAGGTGCCGTCTGCCTATTTCTCGGCTTTTTCTATTGCAGTGTCTATCCCGGACAGTATGCGGTCTTCACAGTCTATATCTTCATTCTTGTCTATCTGCTGGTGAGCGAGTTGTATAGAAAGAAGAAAAATCCCATTGCCGACATTGCTTACGCTATGATGAGCCAACTCTATGTGGCTCTACCTTTTGCCTTGCTCAATCTGCTGGCTTTCCAGTCGGCCGACGATAGCGACTTCACTCAATATCATTTCATACTGCCTTTAAGTGTATTTGTGTTCATTTGGGTCAACGACACGGGAGCTTACTGCACGGGCATGTTGTTTGGCCGTCATCGGCTGTTTGAGCGCATTTCGCCCAAAAAGTCGTGGGAAGGCAGCATCGGAGGTTGCATGTTCAGCCTGTTGGCGGCATGGGGTGTCAGTTTGTTCTTTGGCAACATCATGCCGATGTGGAAGTGGTTGGGATTGGCGTTGACCATCGTAATCTTCGGCACTTGGGGCGATTTGACCGAATCGCTTATCAAGCGTACGCTCGGAATCAAGGACTCGGGCAACCTGCTCCCCGGACATGGAGGAATGCTCGACCGTTTCGACAGTGCCCTGATGGCAATACCCTCTGCTTTTCTTTACCTTCTGCTAATTGGTAATTGCTAAACATCATTGGTAAATTGGCAAATGGCTAAATGGTAAAATAGTAATTATCATGTCGCTTCCACTTATACTCATATCGAACGACGATGGTTATCAGGCCAAGGGATTGTACGAACTGATACGTACACTTAGAGACATGGCGGAACTGTATGTGGTGGCACCCGATGGAGGTCGGTCGGGCATGTCGTGTTCCATTCACATGTTCGCCACCGTACATTGCGAACTGATATGCTCTGAGCCTAACCTCACCATGTATAAATGCAGTGGCAGCCCTACGGACTGTGTGAAGCTGGGCATCCACAAACTTTTGCCACGTACCCCCGACTTGGTTGTTGGCGGCATCAATCATGGAGAGAACTCAGCTGCCTGTGTGCACTACTCAGGCACCATGGGAGTCGTAATGGAAGGTGCCATGAAGAATATTCCTTCCATAGGTTATTCACTCTGCTCGAACAAACCCGATGCCAATTTCACTCCAGTCTTGCCATACGTGTTGAAAATTACGAAAGCCGTATTGGAAAAAGGGCTGCAACCTTGGACATGCCTGAACGTAAACTTCCCGAACCTACCGACATTCAGGGGCGTAAGGTGTTGCAGACAGGCAAAGTCGATATGGAACAACGAATGGGAGGAGCGCACGCATCCCAATGGGAAGGATAAATACTACTGGATGATAGGCGACTACATTCATCTTGAGCCTGAAGCCGAAGACACCGATTTGTGGGCATTGTCGCACGGCTACGTGTCCATCACCCCCACACAGGTCGATATGACGGCTTACTCACAAAAAAAGGCCATGGCCGACTGGGATCTTGAACCATGAAATACTATCTGATTGTCGGCGAGGCATCGGGTGACTTGCATGCTTCTAATCTGATGCAAGCATTGAAGCATCAGGATGCGGAGGCGGATTTTCGTTTCTATGGTGGAGACCTTATGCGCAGACAGGGGGGGCATCAGGTGCTCCATTATCGGGAATTGGCTTACATGGGATTCATACCTGTGCTGCTTCATTTGCGAACCATCCTCCGCAACATGCGTCGTTGTAAGGAAGACATCGTGCAGTGGCGTCCCGATGTGCTGATCCTCGTGGATTATCCCGGATTCAACCTCAATATCGCCGCCTACATCCGCCAACATTCCGACATTCCCATCTACTATTACATCTCTCCCAAAATATGGGCATGGAAGGAATACCGCATCAAGGCCATCAAACGCGACATAGACCACCTGTTCTCAATTCTTCCATTCGAGGTTGAGTTCTATCGCCTTCACCACTGTCAAGTGCATTATGTAGGCAATCCGTGTGTGGATGCGGTGGAATCGTTCAAGGCCTCGTCGCCACAGGTAAAGCCGTCCAAGCCAATCATCGCAATTCTGGCAGGAAGCCGGAAACAGGAAATCAAGGACAACCTTGACATCATGCTTCGGGCCGTCACGCCGTTTGCCGACCGATACGACCTGGTGGTTGCTGGGGCTCCCGGCATCGACGAAAGCTATTATCAACGATTCATGCACTGCTATCCTCAAGTGAGGCTTCGATTTGCATCGACATACAATATCCTGCAGCAAGCCCATGCTGCGGTAGTGACCTCTGGAACCGCCACTTTGGAAACCTCCTTGTTCCGAGTTCCACAAGTCGTTTGTTATTATGTTCCCTTCGGACCGCTCGTAAACCTCATCCGACGTAGGCTTATCAAGGTGCCCTACATATCGCTTGTAAACCTGATTGCAGGCAAGGAAGTGGTCAAGGAACTCGTGGCGAACGCCATGACAGCGGAAAACATACACAAGAATTTGGCACCGCTTCTCGATGACAATTCCTCGGCGCGTCAGCAAATGATCGAGGATTACGAACAACTTGCCCAGACGCTCGGGCAGGCTGGAGCCTCGGAAACGGCTGCCCGACAAATGCTCAGGTATCTCAATGACGAACCGACCGCATCCAGGAATACCAATCGGCTCTTCGGCTCTTCTCATCCTTGATTGATACTGTGCTTGCCATGAACCAGTCGAAGGATTTTTTCTCATCCAGGTTTATCACGAGTTTCATCAACCCTACTTCCGCAGACTTGAGGGTAGGGGCTTTCCCATTATGCCACGAAGCGACATTTCCACACGTGCGACGAGCAGAACATGCCACAGGCCACCCCGAGTCGAGGAAAGGTACTGGGCTCAAAGAAAAATTTACAGGCCTCTAAAAATTTTTTCCCGGCCTCTCGTTGAAGGCTTATCGGGCGGAAATGTAGGCTTTCTCCTCTCCCTTGCTTACATGGAATGTCAGTTCATTTTTGTGCCTGTCTGCAATGTTGCCATAGATAATTTGTAAATCCATACGTGTTTATACGTATTGTCCGCTGTTTCACTCGGTTTGTTGTGGATTATTTCGCTAATTTTGCAATACTTTTTTTTAATGTACGACTAATGGGAAATCAAATTATATACGACTCAGTGGTGGTCGGACTACAGATAGGCATTTTCCTTTCACTGGGCATTGCAATGATATTGGCAGGGAAAGACCGGGAACGATATACCCGGCGAATCCATCTGCTCACAGGTTTTTTTTGTTGTGTCTTGGCTTGTGAATATGCGATCCCATTTGTTTTTTTGGAAGAAACGATGGGTTTTTACTACAAGGGTCTCTCAAACGTACATCTGGCAAAGCGGTTTACCGTCATCGGGCAGATAGAGAACATTATGACGTATCCATTGTTGGCGATGCTTTTGTTCTCTTTTTTCCAAGCCTATAGGCCGATTCCATTCAGGACAATATTTCTTCCTTTTGTAATTCCTATCGCCTTGATAATTTGGACGGTCGTTGACTTTCACGTTGAGGTGCATGCTTGGGCTCACGACATTTTCTGGATTGTATATATGTTTGCAATGATTGCGTTGTTCATATCCCGAATCAAAGGCTATAGGAAGTATTGCAGCGACAATTATTCCGACACTTCCATACGCAACCTCAAATGGTTGGCAGGCATACCGGCCTTATTGATTCCGACAGTGGCGTTCGATTTCTATGTCTATGGAATACAACCGACCAGCAAGCTTCTGGCTATTGTTTCGGAACTCAGTCTGCTGCCAGTAGTTATTTACCTGACTTATTTCGCTCACAAGCAGATTCCCACCAATGAGGATTCCGTAGTGCCAGACGAATCGAGTTTAGTCAATTCCGAGGAGGGAAACGATAGCGTATGCAAGACAAAATCAAACCATCTGCAACTTTCCGTTGAAATGCAGGACGTCCTAACTCGTCTTCTGGAAAAGGAATGTATTATTCCTCAGGCTTATCTGGACCCACAACTTACGAGAAGCCGGCTGGCGGTTTTGCTTGGCACCAACAACACATACGTTAGTTGGTATTTTGCATCGATTGGTACGAATTTCAATGAATTCATCAACGGATTGCGGTTGGAATACGCTTGCCGCATGATTGAGGAAACGAAAGATTCCAAGGACTTTTCGTTGAAAGGGATAGCCAATTCCAGCGGCTTTGCCAACTATCGGACTTTCGCCCGTCTGTTTGTGAACAAATATGGGGTTTCTCCGACTGAATGGATCAACCCTATTCCACCCGAATCTCCTTTGCCCCTGAACCCACGTGTTTGAGCAGGTAGAACTTGCCCGATGTGTCCTTCCTCGCCTTTACACGTTCGCCATTAATGGTGAGCGACCCCTTGCAACCTTCTACGATGGGCACATACACTTGCGCCTTGGTGTTGGCAGGCAGTGTCAGTTGCATGGTGTAGCTGTTTCGTTCAAGCTTGGTCGAAAGCCTTACATCGCCCTTAATGGTAGGAATCGTCATTTCGGCATGAGCAAGGGTAGATGTCTGTGGACGTACTCGTATTTCCGTCCATCCAGGTGCGAGCGGTTCGATGCCCATCAGCTTATGAGGAATCACATCGGCGGGAGCGGCTCCCCAAGCATGGTTCCAGTCTTGGTTGGGCTTGTATTTGTCAGCCCAAGCCTCGAAGGTGATGGTGGAGCCTGCACGTAGGGTGCTGTACCAGCTGCGGTCGGCCTTGGAACTTAGTATGGACAAAGCATAGTCGGCTTCCAACGCATCGTAGAGAGCATCGAGCAGGAACTTGGCGTTGCTGATGCTACAGGCCACGCCACGGCTCTTGATATGTGCTGCCACAGCTGCGGTGTACTGCTGGGGAACCAATCCGAAGGCCATGGCAAACATGCTGCTGTGGAGGGCTGCATGGTCGGTGCCCACGCCGTCGCGGTAGTTTTTCTGTTTCGGGTTCAGTAGTAGGCTGTTGAACCGCTTTTTCATTTGTTTGGCCTCGTTTCCCCAGTGCTCGGCTTCCGCTTTGTCGTCCAATGCACAAGCAATATGCTGCATACATTGCAGGGTGTAGTAGTGATAGGCATTCACCACGGTGTTGTAGTCGGTAAACTCAAACGAGTCCGACTCGCCAGGGTCATCCTTATCCAGTCCGAAGCTGCCCTTGCCCTGCGGCCAATCCACGATGTCGCGGATTGCCTCCTTGCGGTGTATGGTGGCCAGGAACTCGGGCGTTTGGACTTTCGTACGTGTGCTGATCAGGCCGTTCTCGTCGCGAAGCGTCGTTAGCGTGTGCGATTTCAGCAAGTCGTATTGGGCCGCCAGGAGTCGCGCGTCGCCAGTGTAAAGATAGTCGTACCAGGCTATCAACACCGATTGCAGAATCCATTCGGTAGGCCATGTGGGGTGGTCGAGCAAATACTGGGCCGAACGGCGTGAAAGGCTGTAGGTGCGTTCCGTGCCGTACCAGGCAAGTTGGTTAATAAGTGCGTCGAGTTCGTAGGGGATGCGTTCGCGATCGCCGTCAATGTGATAACCTATGAAACTGGTGGCTTTCATGGAGTATTTGCAGAGTTCCCAGATGGCGTTGATGGTCTCATCGGAACAATGGAATGAGGCAGCCATGTCGTTGAAAGGATGGTGTACGGTGCTTCGGACAACATCTCGTATCTGTAAGTTGCCTTCGTAGCCCTCAACCTCTACGTATCGGAAAGGCATTACTTCGCCGATGCTCTCAGGCATCAGCACGGCATCGCCGTGAGTGTTGCGATAGTCGGGCAACATCTTCAATTGGTACGAGTGTGTGCCTGGTTGCAGGGACAGCGCAATCTGACGGTAGCGGGTGGTGCCTGCCGGTTGGCGGTTCACCAGGCCGTTGTCCACCCGTTCGCCCAAGTGTATCGTAACCTCCCCACCCTGCCGCGGAGCGGTGAGCGTAAGCCGAAGTTGCCCGAATGAAGCTTTGCCGAAATCGAGGAAATAGTGGCCGTGTGGAGTCCTGCTTACGCTCTGAGGATATTCGTCGGTACGTGTCAGAGGCTCTATGGCCACCTCGTAGTCGCTCATCCGGTCGGCAGTCATGAACGCCTTGGGTTCCGACCAATCGCTGACACGCCCCTTGTTGTCGGTGGTGCGCACACTCCAGCGATAGATGGTGCTTGGTTGCAGATCGCCGCCACCATAGCCGACAGCCGACGATTGAGGGCTCTCTACCACCCCTGACTCCCATATAGTAGTGTGCTGTGTGTCGAATTTGCCTTTTGTCTTGTCGGAGGCGATCAGCTCGCATTTTTCCACTTTAATCTCGTATGCGGTCTGCATCACGTCGTCAACTCCATCGGCATCGACTATCCAACCGAAATTGGGATGTCTCGATGCAATCCTCACATATTGCACGGCTTCGATGGCTTGTGCCGTCTCTTCCAAAGCCAAGGATGAAGGATAGCCGTTCACGTAAACCACATCGGTGCGTTCTATCAGGTCGGTGGTCAGGCCGAACGGCTTGGGCTGTGCGACGGCTATTGCCACCAGCATGAACGATGAAATCGTCAAGTTTATTTTCCTAAGCATAAGGGTAATCTGTCGTAAAAGATTATTATTCCATTGAGCCAATGATGCTTTCATTGGCTGCGCGCAATTTCCGCTCGTCCATTTTTATTACTTTGCGGTCGTAGGTCATGATGCCGTTCACTTCGGCTTCCACATCGGTGGTTTGTGTATATACGGCTGCACTACATCCCGTACGGATAAACACTTTCAGCATGTCGGCAAAATCCAAGTAGGTAGCCGTCACTTCCTCGTGACTTTTTTTCACGCCGTTGTAGCCCCAATTCTCGCCCTGTTGCCACAAGTGCCCTTTCTCGGGATATCCGATGCCGCCATATTCGCCCAATACATTGATGCGGTTCATGTCGTAGGCATGCATGGAAGGTGAGGGGTAGTGGTGGGTGTCGAGTATGTCGCCGGCATAGTGATAGATGCCTCCGGAAGCCTCGTTGACGAGTCGGGTCGGATCGACGCTTCGTGTGAAATCGACCACCTGCTTGGTGTCGAACTGTCCCCAACCTTCGTTGAACGGCACCCACACCACGACACACTGGAATGGTCGTACCGCATGGATGATTTCCCGCCATTCCCTATAGAAATTGTCCTTCCATTCCTGCGGCACGTCGCAGTCGGTGCCAGAGGTGGGCTCGTCGGTTTTCCATCCATTGGTCATGGCCTGACGCAGTGCCTCGCCCCGGGCTCCTGCACCATTGTGGTGACGGAAGTACGAGTGGTCGCCGATGCTTGGCATGTCCTGCCAAACCAGCATACCCAACACGTCGCACCAATAGAACCAGCGTGCGGGTTCCACCTTGATGTGCTTGCGAATCATGTTGAATCCCCAAGTCTTGGTCTTCTCGATGTCGAATCTCAGAGCTTCATCCGAAGGTGCGGTGTAAAGTCCGTCAGGCCACCATCCTTGGTCGAGGGGGCCCAATTGGAAGAGGTTCTCGTTGTTGAGTGCCATGCGATGATAAGGCTTGCCATCGATGTTCTTGGTGGTGGATTTTGATATTTTGCGCATGGCAGTATAACCATTCACGGTGTCGATGGTTTTCTTTCCGCGTATGATGCTTATTCGCATCCCATACAGATAAGGAGTCTGGGGTGACCATGTCTTCATGTCAGGCACATTGATTTCTGCCTTTCCATCGGTCATGTCGGTGCGAACCAACACCTTGTTGCTTGGTTTCTCGGCAGAGTAGCCTATGCCGCCTTCCAACAGTTCGACACGCAGTTTGTCGTTTTTCTGCATTCCCACGGCATCGACTTCAATATTCATTCGTGCATGGTCTATGTCGCTCACTACGTAGTAGCTTTCAATATGAGAGGAAGCGATCGGTTCAATCCACACGGTTTGCCAAATGCCGGTTACGGCCGTGTACCAGATGCCCTTGGGTTGGAACGACTGTTTGCCACGTGGCTGCCATGTGAGGTCGGATGCATCGCGTACGCGCACAAGCAAGGTTTGTTCGCCCGAAGGCTTCAGATAGGGAGTGATGTCGAACGAAAAAGGGGCATATCCACCTTTATGAGAGCCCACCGATTGGTTGTTCACCATCACCTCGGCGTGCCAATCCACTGCCCCAAAATGCAGGATGATGCGTTTACCCTTCCATTCGGTCGGAATCCGAAAACTGCGTTCGTACCACAGCGCTTCGTCTTTCGAAACAGCCTTGCCTACGCCCGACAGCGACGACTCTACCGCAAAGGGCACCAGTATCTGCCCTTGGGAGGCTGTGTAAGCTTGGTTGGTGTCGGTGATGGCATAATCCCATAGTCCGTTCAGGTTTTGCCAAGCGGTGCGAACCATTTGCGGACGCGGATACTCAGGCAGGACACTCGTGGGATTGATTTCATCAGCCCATTTGGTGCGAATTCTGTTGCCCACGACATGCCAGTTTTGGGCAAATGCGCTGTAGCTAACTGTCAGCAACAACAAAATCAGTAGTTTTTTCTTCATGGTATATATGTATGAATGTTTATCGAGTTCAAGGCATGATTGGACATATAGACTTGTGTTCAACACTCAACACCTCGATGTGTGCCTGGCTTCTAATTCCTTGATGAAGGATTCAACATGGCGCGAACGTTTCTCGTCTCTGATTTCATCGATGTTGATGAGGATTCCGGTCTCTTCCACATCACCAAATTCGTGATTGATGGCAGTGCCAAAACACCGCATGGTAGGCGAAAGTCCCATATAGGCATTGACAAGGGGCGGAATGTTGCACCCCAATTTGCGGATTTCAGTGTTCAGTATCTTGTAATCCTCCTTGAAGTCGTCTTTCACAAACAGTCGCTTCATGATGTCGCAATCGGTTTCATGTTGTATTGGTTGAAATGGCACGACCAACCTATCGACATCGAGGAAATGCTTGTGGAGAAAATAAAGGATGAAGTCTCTCCCTGTGCGGTTGAAGGAGGGGTACATGGTCATTTTTCCGAAAAAATATTTGATGCGAGGATCTATAATAGACAGGGCACCCAATCCGTCCCAAAGATTGTCGAGAGCGAACAGCCCTTTGGAACCAGCCTTCGACGACTGATATTCCACGGTGACAAACGAGCGACCCAATTCCACTGTGCCGGATAGATATTCCGACAGGAACTTTTGGGAGAAATCGAACATGTGTGCCGTTGCCAAAATGGGATGGCCGTCACTGTCGAAACGTACATCGGTTCCTTGTATGAAACGGTATCCACCAAGTATCTCCTCTGCATCTGGATTCCATACAATCAGTTGGCGATAGGGACAGTCCATCGTATCGTACTCGTCAATGTCCATCGATAATCCACTCCCTCCCCCTGCAGTTCGAAATGCGATTTCGCGCAGACGACCGATTTCATTCATCACGTTGGGGGCTTCATGAGCCGTCAACACATAGATTTCGTTGTTGCTACGATTGGTGTTTCGGAGTTTGCGAGAGGGTGTCAACTCACGCTTGAGGGCGGTTCTATCGACAGGGGCAATGATTTCTTCCATAAAGTTGTCAGATATGTTTGTATGTCATTTTAAGTTATAAACAATCTCCTTGACATGCTGCGCCCATTGAACGGGTGTTTTTCCATCGTCGAATGTTTGCCAAGGTATGGGTTCTCCAATGGTAAGACGGAAGATTTTATTTTTGTTTTTCAACATTTCGTCGGGGAGGAAAAGCATGGCTACGTTGAATTTGATATGTAGTCGTTTGCACCAATTGGCTAAATTGTAGAAAAAAGAGGAGTTCCGTCCTTCAAAATACATAGGCACAACGTCCCGATGATGCTCCAGGCTCTTGGTTATGAACGATTTTTTCCAAGCGAGGTCGCTGATGACCCCGTTTTGCTTCCGCGAACAGATTCCGGCGGGGAAAATGAGTAGGTTTTCTTCGGATCGGAACAATTCGTTGATGCGTTGGGAATACGCCCTTGTCTGTTTCCCGATGTTGCTGGTAGGAACAAAAATGTCTCGCAGCGGCGACAAGGCCATCAGCAAATCGTTCACGATACATTTGATGCGTCCGTTGTAATGACGGCCAAGCACATAGCATATAATGATTCCATCTTGCCCACCGAGCGGATGGTTGCTGACAAAAGTAAAAGTCCCATTCTTGGGCAGGTTTTCCAAGCCTTTGACTACGACCTTGTTGTGCATGTAGTCCATGCAATGTTCCATAAAGTCAACACCTTGCTTACCATTGGCGGCTGCAATCATGGCATTCAACTCATCTTGACGAACAAGACGTTTCAGAAAAGACAACACGAATTGTGGCAGAAATCGCGCTTTTCTCCCCATCTTTTCCTTCACGACTTTGTCGAGATCGATGAATAGGGTGTCTTTATACTTACTTGTTCCCATAGTGCGGACAAAAGTAAAACTTTATATTTGATTTATCTTAATGTGGATTGCCAAAATAAACTTTTTTTGTAAAATTAGCATCATTAAGTGATGGATTCAAGGCGAAATTCGTATCTTTACGACCCAAAATGACAGTGTAAGCCGAACGCAAAGCTTAGTTTATCCTGAGCCAATCGAAGGGGTTGCTTGGGCTATGTGAGGTGCAGCCTGTTATGGGCGAAGCCAATGACAATGGAAAACGGAACGACATACCATATCCCTGTGTTGCTCAATGAAAGCATACGCGAGTTGAACATTTCGCCGGGCGGCATCTATGTTGATGTCACCTTTGGAGGCGGTGGACATTCTCGTGAAATACTCAAACACTTGAATGGAAATGGTCACCTGTATGGATTCGATCAGGATGCCGATGCAGAGCGTAACATGATTGCGGATGAACGGTTTACGTTTGTAAGAAGTAATTTCAGGTATCTGTACAATTTCATGCAATACCATGGCGTCGTTGAAGTCAATGGCATCTTGGCCGACTTGGGCGTTTCATCGCATCATTTCGACGATTCGGAACGAGGCTTTTCCTTTCGTTTCGACGGATTGCTCGACATGCGCATGAACAAACGGGCGGGGGCAAGTGCCGCCGATGTTGTAAACGGATATGAGCAGGACGCACTTGCCGACATGTTTCATTCGTATGGAGAATTGAAAAACAGTCGAAGGCTTGCTGCCGCCATCGTGAAGGCAAGAGCCATCAATCCCATAGTTTCGATTCCTGATTTTCTGAATGTAGTCCAACCGTTGGTTGGTAAAGAAAGGGAGAAAAAAGAATTGGCCAAGGTGTTCCAAGCACTACGAATAGAAGTGAATCATGAAATGGATGCCTTGAAGGAAATGCTGAAGGCGGCTACCGAATTATTGTGCCCTGGTGGCCGGTTGGTGGTCATCACCTATCATTCGCTTGAAGACAGACTGGTGAAGAATTTCATGAAGACCGGCAATGCGAAGGGTGAAATCCAAAAGGACTTCTTCGGTAACAAGAATACGCCTTACTGTGGAGTGGGAAAACTCATTGTACCCTCTGATGAAGAAATCGAACGCAACCATAGAGCCAGAAGTGCGAAACTGCGTGTCGTGGAAAAACGACAATGATAAATTTTTGAATTAAGAAGCTGTTTTGAAATGTCCCAATTAATCTTTTATAAAATCTTTCCGACTGAAAAGTTCGTTTCTTTTCAGTCACAATGGAGCCCCATTGATTTCATCTTCCTCCTTCAAATAAGCGAATTTTCGACGAGACGAACGCAGATCCCAAGCTTGCTTGTGGTCTGCTGAGGCGAGGAAGAAAATCTGCGAAGCGAATTTTCGACGAGCCGAACGCAGAGCCCAAGCTTGCTTGTGGTCTGCTGAGGCGAGGAAGAAAATCTGCAAAGCGAATTTTCATCTCGAAAATCTTTCATGAAATTTTTTATCGAACATTTCAAAACAACTTCTAAGAATCATGAGAAAAAACATGTTTGGGCGTCTTTGGGGAGGAAGCATCTTGCAGATGGTGTTCACGGAGAGATTATTTCTGTTTCTTGTCATTGCGTTCATTTTGTCAATATTTTATATCAACAACAGATATGTTTGCCAATGGAAATTGATTGAGATTAATCGGCTACAGTCCGAACTGAAGGAAACGAAACGCAATGCACGGGCTCGGTTGTCGGAATTGATGGGCGATAGCCGAAAATCGTTGGTCGAAGAACAGCTGAAACTTCAAGGAAGTGAATTGCTGGATTCAAAATGTTCTACATATATCATACACGATGTGAACTAAGTGATTTTTGATCCAACAAAGCGAATATTAAAAACCGAGATAATTGTCAATAGAATGATAGTGGATGAACAAATTAGACGGAGGATACTGAGCAACTATTTGTGGGTTACAATTTTTGGAGCTGTTCTTAGTCTTGGCATTATTGCAAAAGCTGCTGTCATCATGTTTGCTGAAAAACATTATTGGCAGGATGTGGCGGACAAATTCGTACAGGACAGCATCCCAATCAGACCCAATCGGGGTAACATTGTATCCGAGGATGGGCAATTGTTGGCGGGAAGCTTGCCGACTTATCGCTTGTATGTTGATTTTCGAGTACATACGCCAAAAAACGCTTCTCCCAAGGTGGTCAGGAATGACATGAAACGTCAGAACCGTAGATTTGAACTTTTTAAGGAAAGAATAGACAGCATGGCTAACGGGTTGCATGAGGTCTTTCCAGACAGAAGCGCGAAGTGGTTTAAAATTCGGCTGGAGAAAGCCTTGTCGCACAGCATGGCTCGATGGAAAGCTGAAAAAGATACGGTAGCCAACCCCAATGCCTTGCAATATGGCTATGTGAATTCCGTATATCCTCGGGAAGTGTCGCACTTGCAGTACCTGCAAGTTTCGGAGTTGCCTTTCTTTAACTTGCCAAACGACTCTACAGGATTTACCGTTGATGAAATCAATCGAAGGAAACATCCGTTTGGAAGCATGGCCTCACAATTGTTGGGTGAAATAGTTCCGGGTGCCCGGATGCCGAGAAAATCATATTGCGCACCTGATACAGCGAGAGGAGGATTGGAAGAGGCTTACGATTGGGCACTTCGTGGAGTGGATGGAGTGGCGCATGTCGAAAAGGTCATGAACAGGCGTCTGCAAATCCCCGATATGCCACCTGTCGATGGCAGCGATGTCGTCACCACGCTGAATGTCGGTATGCAGGATGTGGTGGAAACCGCTTTGTTGAAGCAAATGAAGGAAAAGACGGCCGCTTTGGGCATTGCCATCCTGATGGAGGTGGAAACCGGTGATGTCAAGGCCATTGCCAATTACATATACGACAAAAGCTTACGAGATTATATCCGCTCCTACTACAACAATGCCATTACCGATGCTATTGAGCCTGGATCCGTCTTTAAAACCGTGTCCTTGATGATTGCCCTCGACGATGGGAAAATCACCCCGAACACAAAGGTCGCATTGACACGTCTTTGGACGGAGGGTCATGGTCGCCCCATCAGCGATTCACACAACATTGCAAGTCCTGCAACGGTGAGAACCATTCTTATAGAATCCTCGAATGTCGGGGTCGCAAAACTGATAGAAGGCCATTATTACAATTTCATGCAACAGTATATGGATGGGCTGAAGCGAGTCGGCATTGTAGAGCCTCTTAACATTGAGTTGCCTAAAGCACAGAGGTCGTGGACGCGCGACCCAATAGCCGACCGAAAAAACCGAGATTTAGGGACTTTGGGACGCTTGAGTTTCGGCTACTCATCACGCATCACACCCATACAAACCTTGTCGTTCTACAATGCTATTGCAAATAATGGAAAAATGATGAAGCCTCGTTTTGTGAAAGCGATTTCAAGGCTCGGCGTGATACAGGAAGAAATACAGCCAGCTGTGATTAAGGAGGCAATAGCTTCTGAACGAACTCTGTCGCAAATCAGGGAAATGTTGTGTGGTGTCGTGACGAAAGGCACAGGAAAGGCGGCCATGTCGGATATTGTGCAAATAGCCGGTAAAACAGGGACTGCATACATTTCAGAGGGAGGGTATCAAACAGTGAGGAATGCGACGTTTTGTGGCTTCTTTCCTGCAGATAAACCTAAGTATTCGTGTATTGTCGTCATGAAGGTTCCTGAAGGTGGAGGTGGGGGGGTGTGTGGCCCCGTCGTGAAGGAAATCGCAGAGAAAATATACTCAAATAATATTTTCAAGCAAGATGTATTGATGGCTCACGACTCCGTGAATTTGCCGGCTCCGTTGGTGAAGACCGGTAATTGGCCGGAAGCCGACAAAATATTGGCGGAAATCGGGCAAAGAGTGGATTCAATGGGCATTAATGACACGAGGGTTATTCCTAATCAGATGCCCGATGTTGCTGGTATGGGGGCAAGGGACGCGCTGTGTTTGCTTGAAGGGTTGGGGTTGGTCGTGGGGATGAATGGAACGGGGCGAGTCGTTGACCAAAGTATTCCCATCGGGAACCCTATAAGAAGAGGAGAGAAAGTCAGTTTACAATTACATCCATAACAATGCAGGTAATGAAGTTAGAGGAGTTATTAAGGGTCGTTCGGATTGATGCTGTGATTGGTGACATCCGAGGTCAGGAAATTATCGGAATCGACATTGACTCACGCTTGGTGAAGCCAAACCATTTGTTTGTGGCGATTAAAGGCACCCAGACAGACGGACACGCATATATTCCAACAGCCATCCAAAACGGTGCGATTGCCATTGTGTGCGAAAGACTTCCCGAACAGACGGATTCCAATGTCGCGTATATATTGGTTGAGAATACAGAATTGGTCATTGGCAGTCTGGCAACTCACTTTTATGGAAATCCGACAAGGCGTTTTTCGTTGGTGGGCGTTACGGGAACGAATGGGAAGACCACGATTGCCACTTTACTGTACGACATGTTTCGAAGTTTTGGCCACAAAGTAGGGTTGGTTTCCACTGTCTGCAATTATATTGATGGGAAGCCCATCTCCACCGACCACACCACACCGGATGCCGTCACCCTGAACAACTTGTTCAGCGAGATGGCAAAGGCTGGTTGCGAATATGTGTTTATGGAGGTGAGCTCTCATGCCGTAGCCCAACATCGTATCGGGGGGTTGAGCTTCTCGGGCGGTATATTCACGAATCTTACCCGCGACCATTTGGATTATCATAAAACCGTTGACAATTACCTAAAGGCGAAAAAGGCGTTTTTCGACTCCTTGCCCAAGGAGGCTTTCGCACTGACCAACGCAGACGACAAGAATGGCATGGTCATGCTGCAAAACACTATGGCCAGAGTTAGTACGTATTCCTTGAGGTCATTAAGCGATTTCAAGGGGAAGGTGTTGGAGGATGATTTTGATGGCATGTTGTTCAATGTCAACGGCCACGAGGTCAATGTCCCATTTGTCGGATTGTTCAACGCATCTAATCTGCTTGCCGTGTATGGAGCGGCCTGCCTGCTGGGTAAGGACAGCGAGGATGTGCTGCTTGCCCTGAGTGTTTTGCGCCCGGTGTCGGGTCGGTTTGAGACAATCCATTCCAAACGGGGCTACACTGCCATCGTTGACTATGCACACACTCCCGATGCGTTGGACAATGTGCTGGGTACGATGAGGGAAGTAATGCGCGGCAAAGGCCATATCATAACAGTTGTTGGGGCAGGCGGCAATCGCGACAAGGGGAAACGGCCATTGATGGCGCGTTCAGCGGTTCGATTCAGCGACAAGGTGATAGTCACATCCGATAATCCGCGTTTTGAAGAACCTCAGGATATCATCAACGACATGATGGCTGGCATAAATCCTTCGGAACTTCACAAAGTCCTCTCTGTGGTAGAACGCGAGGAGGCCATTCGCCAAGCGTGCAGGTTGGCACAACCTGACGATGCCATATTGATTGCAGGAAAGGGACACGAAAACTATCAAGACGTGAAAGGAGTGAAGCACCATTTCGATGACAAGGAAGTACTGAGAAATATCTTTGAGGAAGAATAGATTGTAGTTGTTATGCTGTATTATTTGTTTCAATATTTAGATAAGATAAATGTACCCGGCGCAGGTATGTTCGGGTACGTGTCTTTCCGGGCATTGATGGCCGTGATACTGTCGTTGCTCATTTCTGTTTTCTATGGCAATCGTTTCATCAAATACATGAAAAGGAAGCAGATTGCGGAAACACAAAGAGATGCAAGCATAGATCCGTTCAATGTCACGAAAGTAGGTGTCCCGACTATGGGAGGAATCATCATCATCATGGCTATCATTTTCCCTTGTCTCTTGTTGGGGAAACTTCACAACATATACATGATTTTGATGATGATAACTACAATATGGCTGGGGCTGTTGGGTTTCCTCGACGATTATATCAAAGTTTTCCATAAGGATAAAGAAGGCCTGCATGGAACATTCAAGGTCATTGGTCAGGTGGGACTGGGATTGATCGTTGGACTGACTTTATATTTTTCGCCTGACGTAGTGATTCGCGAGAATATCGAAGTGTCGAGAAACAAGGCAGAGACCGAAATCGTTCATGCCGTACAAAACCAAAAATCCACAAAAACCACAATACCGTTTTTCAAGAACAACAATCTGGATTATGCCGACCTTGTGGGTTTCATGGGCAAACATGCCCAAAGTGTGGGTTGGATATTGTTTGTGTTGATTACCATTTTCGTTGTGACGGCAGTTTCCAATGGAGCCAACCTCAATGATGGCATGGACGGCATGGCGGCAGGAAATTCCGCCATCATAGGTGCCACATTAGGCATTTTGGCCTATGTGTCGAGTCATATTGAGTATGCACGCTACCTGAACATCATGTTCATACCTGGGAGTGAGGAAATGGTAATCTTCATTTGTGCCTTTATCGGGGCATTGATTGGTTTTTTATGGTACAATGCCTTCCCCGCCCAGATTTTCATGGGCGACACCGGTAGCCTGACAATAGGAGGAATCATAGCAGTATTTGCCATCATCATTCATAAGGAGTTGTTGATACCTATACTGTGTGGTATTTTCTTGGTGGAGAATCTGTCTGTCATCATGCAGGTAAGATATTATCAGAAAGGGAAACGCAAGGGTGTCAAACAACGAATATTCAAGCGAACACCGATTCACGATCATTTTCGTACGCATGTTTCGCAACTCGAAAAGGATTGTTCATATATCTTCACTGGGCCTTCCGATGGATTCCATGAGTCAAAGATAACCGTTCGTTTTTGGATTGTTACGATTATCTTGGCCGCAATAACAATAATAACATTAAAAATCAGATAATATGACGAAAAGGATTGTTGTGTTAGGGGCAGGAGAAAGCGGAGTGGGAGCTGCGGTTCTTGCAAAGAAAAAAGGATTCGATGTGTTTGTGTCGGATCTGTCAGCCATTAAGACCAATTACAAGCAGTTGTTGCTGGCACATGACATCTCTTTCGAAGAAGGCCAACACACAGAACCGCTTATTCTCAGTGCCGACGAAATAATCAAGAGTCCGGGCATACCCAACAACGCTCCAATCATCATCCAGATTCTCGACCGTGGAATTCCTATTATCTCTGAAATAGAGTTTGCCGGACGATATACAAATGCAAAAATGATTTGTATTACAGGCAGTAATGGCAAGACAACCACCACATCGCTGATCTATCACATCCTCAAGAAGGCTGGATACAAGGTGGGATTAGCAGGAAACATTGGGCAAAGCCTTGCATTGCAGGTGGCTGAATCCAATCATGATTATTATGTCATTGAGTTGAGTAGTTTCCAACTCGACAATATGTATGAGTTTCATGCGAACGTGGCGGTCTTGATGAATATCACACCTGATCATCTCGACCGCTATGAACACACCATGCAGAATTATGTTGATGCAAAATTCCGAATCATCAGGAATCAAACGCAACAGGATGCCTTCGTGTTTTGGAACGATGATCCCATTATCCGTCGTGAATTGGAGAAATATGCCGAGCATGGACGCCTTTATCCTTTCGCAGAACGTAAGACCGATGGTACGGTCTCTTATGTAGAACAGCATCAGATTCATTTCACAGAACCAATTCCCTTCAACATGG
This sequence comes from Bacteroidales bacterium, assembly GCA_030531335.1. Taxonomy (GTDB): domain Bacteria; phylum Bacteroidota; class Bacteroidia; order Bacteroidales; family Bacteroidaceae; genus DCGR01. The sequence continues at coordinate 595 of JAUNNV010000036.1, read as the reverse complement.
AACAGGAGGATTTAGCTCTTACAGGTACTCATAATTTATACAACTCAATGGCGGCAGGCATATCCGCGAAAATCGCCGGTGTCAGAAATGAGTGTATTCGTGAGGCATTGAGCGATTTCAAGGGAGTGGAGCACCGTCTGGAAAAGGTGTGTGAAGTGGATGGGGTCGAGTACATAAACGATTCAAAGGCAACGAATGTGAACTCTTGTTGGTATGCTTTGCAGAGTATGAAGAAGAAAACCATACTGATTCTTGGTGGGAAAGACAAGGGAAACGACTATGCCGAGATAGCAGATTTGGTACGCGAGAAATGTGTGGGATTGGTATATATGGGTCTTCACAACGAGAAGTTACATTCGTTTTTCGACTCGTTTGGATTGCCTGTGGCCGATGTGCAAAGCATGCACGATGCCGTAGATGCGGCGCGTCGGATGAGCAGGGTGGGCGATGTAGTGTTGTTGAGCCCTTGTTGCGCAAGCTTCGACTTGTTCCAAAGTTATGAGGACCGGGGTGAGCAGTTCAAGGCATGTGTCAATGCAATGATTTGACATACAATCGACTAAAAAGACAAGAAAGATGGATGTTCTAAATAAAA
>JAUNNV010000163.1 GCA_030531335.1 Bacteroidales bacterium | reverse complement strand
AGGCCAGCGTATGCTTGTACCCCCGAAACTGGTGTTGTGGTTCAAACCCTCTGTTGCGCTCAAGGAACAAAACAAATGAGAAAGCCAAGATAATCACCATCCTGTTTCTTCATCACTAATGAACGAAAAGATACAATCTTCAGACCTTATTTCCGACAGCGCCTTTACAGCCGAATGTTTCAAGCTGATAGCCGAAGTTCTGCCACGCGACAAATATGTCAAGGTCAAAGGTCTTGGCACATTCAAACTGATTACGGTAGAGTCTCGTGAAAGTGTCGATGTCAACACAGGAGAGCGTATTCTTATCAACAGCCACCCAAAAATCACTTTTACTCCCGACACTGCCCTACGCGACATCATCAACGAGCCGTTCGCCTGTTTTGAGACTACAATCATCAACGAGCCTCCGTGCACAGAGAATCCATTGGCATCTAAAGAGGCTTGGGACAATGAGACGTTGGCTGACTCCACTGTGTCGGATGAGAAACCGAACATTTCCGAAACGGATAAGCCGACAACGGTAGAACCATTGTCAGCGAAACAACCAGGACAACATCCGACACTCACAGTTGACCATACAGACAATCCGAATACACAGGAAGGACAAGTTGATGTCGCCACACAAGAAAAGCCTTCGACCGTATGTACATCGCCACGCGACTTTTTTAGTTGGGGGTTCATCTGCAAGCTGCTGCTCACCATCGTTGTATGTGGCATCTGCTACTTCTTCAATGACCTTTCCACCGACTCACGAGACACCAGTGACACGTTGTCCCCTGAAAATGAGGCAGGTTCCGCGAAATCCACACCCGATGCTGTCTCAATGTTCCGACATCCAGACAGGCAGCCCCCCCCCACACCACTCACCCGAGGCGAGCTGGCTGCCCTCCACCCCGACGACCCCAAGGTGACGGAACGCGACACGACACAACTCCGCATCGTGGGCACCCTCGATGCCCATACGCTTGAATATGGCGAGACCCTTGCCGGCATTTCCCTGCGATACTATGGACGTCGCTGTTATTGGCCCTACATAGCCATCCACAACCGCCTGAGCCATGCCCACCGCACGCTTGTGGGTACAGTCATCCAAGTGCCCCGGCTGGCTTTGAAAGACAGCGATACCCAATAGTCAACCATCAACAACCAATCCCAAACAGCCACACAAAAAAATGAAAAAACAACACACCATCATCCTTCTCTTGCTCTGTGTCGCCGCATCGTTGAATGCAACAGAAAAACGTCTTCGTACCATCACCGTGCAAGGACCCGTCAACTGGTGGAACGCTTCCACACAACTCAACGCGCTCCGACTGGCTCCTCCACTCACAGGCGCTACCATCAGCTACTACGACATCACCGGCGACGGCAAGCCTGATGTGCTCCGCACCGTTACTGCCAACGGCACTCCTATCCAGTGGATTGACGACGACCATAACATGAAGATTGGCGACCTTGCCGGCGACCAAGTCAACGACTGCCTCATGATCGACCGCAATCGCGACGGATACTATGGCTCTTACGACGACCTCATTATCGACTGGACTGACACCGACTCCGATGGATGTGCCGACATCCAACTCGTGGTCGAAAACCGAAAGGAAGGAGAGGCCAATCCTGGAGCCGGGCATTACATGTATGTGATAGACATCGACCGCGACAATGTGTTCAACTATATCGACTTCAATACGTTCCAACTTCGTTGTTGGCTGCACAACGGATTGGCCGACTTCTATACCGACTACAACGGGAACTCTGCCTTCCTAAAGCTCCACGGCACACCAGAGCGCATGAGGGATGTCAGCCTGAACTGGGAGAATCCCTTCCTGTTCTTCGATGCCGACGACGATGGCCTTACCGAAATGACAGTGCGTCTTTGCGACCAAGGAGGAGAGTCTAATTTCGGTCGCAATCCCAATGGCAAGATGTCGTGGGCGGCCGTTTGTGTGGATCTCGACAATGACAACAATCCAGAGAACCCCCTCGACCTCGATATGACTATCCATTTCCACTCCGAGAATCCCGCCGCCTACACACATTATCGCCACGTCTATCAGCAACTCCGTGGGCTCCCCGAAGCCGACTGTTATTTCCTGGATCCCAAGTGGCGGCAGAACACCGAACTCATTTTCCCCGACAACAAGGAGTGTTTCTCGTTTATTTTCGGCGAAGGCAGATGGGATCGTGTATGGTTCTCCTTCGATGAAGATGACGATTGCAAACGCTGGGAACGTGTGGAACTCTATCAGCCCCTCGACCTCTACAAGGTAGGCAAGCGCAATGGAGGTCTCGACAACAATCCACAGGCCGATGTCGTCGGCGACCGGGGCGAGTTCGATGCCGACAACTCTGGCCATGGCTCACTCTATGTCAGTCCGTTGGATGGTAAGATACACCTCTACGGAGCGGAATGGGGCGCATGGCGCATCGACCAACGTGGAGAGTATTATCAAAACATGGGAGGACTTTACGATGTGTATGGACCCGAACGTCAGCAAGCACAGCCCGAACGATTCCCTGTGGTAAAGTACGAAGACACCGACAACAACGGATTCTTCGACGTTGCCCATTTCGACTGGGATGGCGACCAGCAATTTGATGAACACGCCAACCTTCGGGAGCTTGGCATCCCCGACACCGCCACAATCATACCCATAGCCACGATGCGTTGTCCCGACTACGAGGCTCTGTTCCGCCAAGTAGCCACCGACACTTGGCAACGTGCCGAGCAAGCACAGCAGTTGGCACGCAGCTATGGCATTGACTTGAGTTGGTATTCCCTTTACCGTCAGCCCAAGACCCTTCGCCAACAGTACGACTATGGTTATTGGCTCCAGCTCTACCTCTATCACGACCTACTCGACCTGGCTCGCCGCACATCGGATTCAAAACTGGAGCAAGCCCTCACCAGAGCCTACTTCTCCAGCGACTGGAGCTTGGTGGAAGCAGCCAAGTAAGTGGATGTACATCGCCATTCCATCCATTGCCATGGCAACGTCTGACTAATGAGTCAGGATGTGTTTGGCTGAAAAGGCTCCCTATGATAGCCTTCCGCCTCCATCCACAGCTTCATGGCTTCCATGGTAGGGCGGGCCAGTTCGTTGCGCCTTGCCTTTCGCGCGTCGTAAGAGAGGTTGGCATCATCGCACATGCGCTCTATCTTGTAAAGGTGCTGTATCTCCGTGAGGGCATGCTGTGCCACTGGCTTGTTCTCGTCAAGCGCCTGCTCGAAGTGGCGGCGTATGTGCGCCATGCAGCTTACGAGGCACACGTCGGTCTTTGTCTTGAAGGCCGTCTCATAGCCTGCAAAAAGAGTCACGTAAACTGATCGGAGCCAATTCCTGTGGCTCGTCTTCCGTGAGATACTCCTTGCGCCAGTAGTTGTAGGTAGAATAACCAACTCCTAAATCCTTCAGGAATTCCTTTAATGTCTTGCCACTTTCCTGATGGCGAAGCTGTAGTGCTGCAAAGTCATCTTTGGTCATGATAATAGCAGTTGTAGTTCTGTTGCAATATTGCGAGTGCAAAGCTACTACAGTTCTACTGCTGCTACAATGTGTAATTTATCGAATGCTTACTTTCCATTTTGGAAACGCCCACTCATTTATATTATAACGATTCAGAGGCAAAACAGTATGTATCAGTAGTTTGGTTTTGCTCGCGAAGTATTTTCCGTGACCAAAATGTAACTTTAAGTCTTTTTGTTAGTTATCCTGGAAGAAAACCTCCATAAATCTTCGCTTTATACACAGATAATAAGTTTGTGCTTAGAATTATCATGCTTTATCTAACAGCATCAATCCCTTCACAGTCAACAGGTATTTCTGTTTTGGGTGATGTGGGTTGTTTGGATATTTCATACACACAAAGCCCTCGTTAATTGCAGGCGTAAGAGAATAATCCATAAAGTTGGGGCGATTCTTCAAGCTAACGGCTTCCATCATATTCTTCACACTCATTTCTTCTTTACCGATTGCAAATACCAAACGTCTCACATTATCCGATGAGGGCTGTATGTCGGTCGAACTTGTAT
>JAUNNV010000162.1 GCA_030531335.1 Bacteroidales bacterium | reverse complement strand
CGGCTGTGGCCATGGTTGCTGGAATCCTGCATTCACTGAGCCGGACGTCATGTCGTGGCTCTTCGCTCAAAAGAGAAAGTAAGATTGTAGATATAGGATAACTTTGGTGGCGGATAAAGTCCCATCCCTTCGATGGCCTTTATCCGCCTTATTTTTGCAAAGATGCAAGTTGGCAGCAACTGTTTGAAAAGTTGCAATAGCTATAGCCTCTATAGTCTCTATAGCTTCTATAAGACCTTTTAATCCAATTCTTGATCTGTCAAGCTCCTATGTGCATGACGTTCTCCTCGAAGTGCTCCTTGTCGAGGGCGTGGCTTTTGACCTTGTATTTGTAGTTGTAGATGGTTTGGGTGGAGTAGTGCAGGAAGTTGGCAATCTGGCTCATATCGGTCATGCCGAAACGGTAGAGGGCAAAGATGCGCTGTTCGGTGCATAGGTTGCGGTTAAGGGTGGAATAGCGGTGTTCTGGAGTCAGCAGGGCATTGAACTCTTCCACGAAGGTGGGGTATAGGCTGAGGAAGGTGCGGTCAAACTGCTCGAACACCTCTTCGAGGTCATCGCCCAAAGGGCGGGAGGACTGATGCTGGAGGTCGTCGTACTGTCGGGCTTTGAGCTTACGGTACACCATCTTGCGGTATTCCTCGAGTTTGGTGGCGTAAGTGGAATTGACGGCGATGAGGTAGGCGATGAAGTATTCGCGTATCTTGCCGGCTTCACCGAGGCGGGCGTTGGCGTCAGCAAGGTCCTCTACGGTGGCATGGAGACGACTACGGGTGGCGTCCAACTTGCGGTGGTTGCGCCAAAGGAGCAGCAGACCGGCTACGAGCAGCAGTGCCAGTGCGGCAAAGCCCCACATGAAGATGCGCTGGAGGTTCTGTCCGCGGCGTTGTTCCTCGAGGTAGGTGTTCTTGATCATCTGGTAGAAACCGGTGATCTGGGTAAAGCGGTGTCGCGAGTTGAACTGTTCGGCATCTTCGATGGCATTGGTGGCATAGAGATAGGCGCGTTTATGATTGCCTTGATCGTACATCAGCTTGGCCAGGGCAAGCAGTGCTTCATTTTCGCGAACTCCATATCGGATGTCCATGTCTGCCGAGATAGCCAGATGGCGCAGTTCGCTCTGGGTGTCACCCATGTCATGGTAGAGGGAGGCCAATGTCATGGAGTTCAGTCCATAGACACGGGTGCCTGGCTGTTCGTCGGCGATGAGAGGCATAAGCAGCTCCAAGGCATCCTCGGGACGCCCTTTAGCTTGGAGGATGAACACCTCTTCCTTCTTCCGCAGACCGGATCCTTCGGGCAGCATCTGTGCAAGTGTGTCGCGGTAGGCCAGCCGTTTGGCGGCATACTCACGCTCCTTGGCGGGATTGCCCTTGTTGTAGATGACGAGGTGCTCATACATGCCTACCATGGCCCAACAGAAGGGGAAAACTTGTTCGGATACACATTCGTCAGTGCAGTGCAGGTAGATGCGGTCGGGGATGTCCATGAACAGCCCGGCCATGGAGCAGACGTTGAGCAGTCGTATTTGCATCTCCTGCATGCGCACCGTGTCGTTCATGGCAATGGCCAGCTGTTCGTTCTGCAGGGCATAGCTGAGGGCTGAGTCGCACATGAAGTTGAGGTATTCGTCGGTCAGCTGCAATGTGGCTTGGTAGATATCCTCATCGCTTAAGGCACGCTTGCGCACCATCTTGAGACTGTCGATGGTCATTTGTCGTTGCTGTTGGAAGACCTTCTTGTGAACGATGTCCTTGTCGAGGACATTCAGCAATGCCTCCTCGTCTCCTCCTGTGCGATAGCATGATGTAAAAAGGAGGAGTATGGCTAACAGCATAGACATGCATAGCCCTTGGAGTATGGAGTTGTATCTGTGCATGCCGTTGTTTATTATTTCTGCGATATGTTGATTTGATTTCTTCCTATTATTCTATAACGACTCAGCAGCATGTGGCGGTTAAGCCGTACAGGGTACAAAGGTACTTATTTTTTTAGGATTGACAATATCCTTGCGGATATTTGCACGTTTCTGCAAACCTGCGTACTTTTGTAGAGTAATTCACACCGAAACGTACAGTTATGAAGAAAACCCTCGTCGTTGTATCTGCCCTTGTTGCAGGATTGTTATCTGTCAGCGCTCATGTCACGTTGCCTCCTGCCTATACCGACCACATGGTGCTTCAGCAGAAGACCACTTTCGATCTTTCCGGCCATGCCGCCCCAGGCAGCGATGTCACGCTGCGTGCCGGTTGGCTGAGGAAGGCTCCGCTGACCACCCAGGCTGACGCTCAGGGTGTATGGACGCTCACCCTCACTACCCCTCGTGCCGGAGGTCCTTACACCCTTGAGGTGACAGACAGCGACGGGGCACTCACCTTGAGCGATGTCCTTGTGGGTGAGGTGTGGTTCTGCTCTGGACAAAGCAACATGGAGATGCCCGTTCAGTCTGTTCGTGATGCCGAGGCTGAGATTGCAGCGGCATCCTATCCTTCGATCCGCCTCTACAAGGTCACCCATAATATCCCTCTGCAACCTACCGACGAGGCTTCGTCGCAGCTTGATGGCTGGCAGGCTTGTTCGCCGCAGACCATACCCAACTTCTCCGCTGTGGCCTATTTCTATGCCCGGGAGCTGTGGCAGAAACTGGGAATCCCTGTAGGTGTCATTGACTCATCGTGGGGAGGCACCTCTGCTGAGGCTTGGATCAGTGCCGAGGCCATGGAGGGCGTCATGGACTTCGAAGAGCACATGCAGATGATGCGTGACAACGGCTATGACGCTGATCGGCTGATGACCTGCTACGAAAAGGCGCAGGCCGACTTTCAGGCTGCTTTCGACAGTGCCGATCCGGGTCTCAATGCCGAGTGTACTCCTTGGTATGACGAGGATCTCGACGACTCTTCTTGGGGAACGCTCACGGTACCTGGCCTCTGGGCAGGGAAGTTAGGCACTTTCGACGGTTCGCTCTGGATGCGTCGCGAGGTGATGATTTCTGCGGAGAATGCCGGAAAGGATCTCCCTCTCCACATGGGTGTCATCGACGACAATGAAATCACTTGGTGGAATGGTGAGTGTGTGGGCATGACCGAGGGTTGGCTCGCCACGCGCGACTATGTGGTACCGGGACGTCTGGTCCGTGAGGGACGTAATGTGCTGTGTGTACGTATCGAGGATACGGGTGCTGATGGCGGGGTGCGTGGAGGCGAATTCTCCTATCCCGGTGAGTGGAAATATCGCATAGGATATGATCGTGCAGCCCTCAACCCGTTGCGCATACCCATTACCCGTCCGAAGAACGATCCAAACTATCCCACCGTGCTCTACAACGGTATGGTGCATCCGTTCATCACCTTTCCCATCCAGGGCTGTATCTGGTATCAAGGTTGCAATAATGTAGGTCGGGCCACACAGTACGAGGCACTCATGCAGACGCTTATCACCGACTGGCGTCAGCGTTTCGGCCGTCCAGACATGCCCTTCTACATCGTGCAGCTCGCCAACTACCTCCAGCGCTACGACCTCCAGCCAGACAGTGAGTGGGCACTGCTGCGTGAGGCTCAGAACAAGGCCGCCCAGATGCAGGGCGTCGGCGTTGCCTCCATCATCGATATAGGTGAGGCCAACGACATCCATCCGAAGAACAAGCAGGAGGTGGGACGCCGTATGGCTGCCCTTGCCCTCCATCAGGTGTATGGCAAGAAGAAGGTTGTCTGCGGGGCACCCGTCTATGCTTATAGTGAGGTGACAGGCAATGAGATGCGCCTCCACTTCTGTCGTCCCGATGGTTGCGAGCCCTTCCTGCCCGCTACCGATCTCCCCGGCTTCATCATCGCCGGCGCCGATCATCAGTGGCATGTGGCCAAGGCCCGTACCGAGGGCGATCAAGTCGTGGTCAGCAGTCCCGACGTCACCGTGCCCCTCGCTGTCCGCTATGGTTGGGCCGACAATCCCGAGTGTACGCTCCACACTGCTTCCGGATTCCCTGTGTCCCCCTTCCGTACCGACAGTTGGTGATCAACAAGGCCATGCGCTTTTGTCTCATTCTTTTTTCTACGCTTTGAGACAAAAATATCCAGCGCTGGAGACAAAT
>JAUNNV010000161.1 GCA_030531335.1 Bacteroidales bacterium | reverse complement strand
CGATTGTGGCAAATAACACCTGTCGTTTGTTTGTTTTCCCCATTTTTCTCCTTTTTCTGTTTGATTGTTCAAAGATAAGCATTAAATTTGCTCTGACAAACAATCACATTCGAAAAAAACGCATTATGAACGAACAAACACAGAAAATCAGAGAGGCCGCCGCCTACATCCAGTCGCGACTGGATGGAAGGAAGGTACAGGTAGGAATAGTATTGGGAAGTGGCCTTGGAAAGCTTGCCGATGCCATTGACCCTGTAGCCTGCATTCCTTATAAGGACATTCCCCATTTCCCTATTTCCACGGCTCTTGGCCATAAGGGTAATTTTATTTTCGGATTCCTGGGAGGTAAGTTCGTATGTGCCATGCAAGGACGCATACACTACTACGAGGGTTACACCATGCAGCAGGTTACGTTGCCCATTCGGGTGATGAAACTGTTAGGGGTCGAGACGCTTTTTGTGTCGAATGCCTCCGGTGGTCTCAATTTCGACTATCATGTTGGCGACTTGATGATTATCAAGGATCATATCAACAACATGCCGAACCCCCTTGTCGGCCCCAACCTTGAAGACTTTGGCCCACGTTTTCCCGACATGACACGTCCTTACGACCTACAACTCATTGCCCGTGCCGAGCAGGCAGCCATGCAGTTGGGTATTCAGGTGAAGAAAGGTGTCTATATAGCCAGTACCGGCCCAACTTATGAGACACCTGCCGAATACAAGATGTTCCGTCTTTGGGGTGCTGATGCTACAGGCATGAGCACTGTGCCTGAGGTGATTGTGGCGCGACATAGTGGAATAGCCGTTTTCGGCATGTCGGTCATTACGAATGAGGCTCACGATGACTATGCTCCCGACTATGTGAACGATGGCGAAGAAGTGGTTCGTGCCGCCGATGCGGCTGCCGACCGCATGTGTGCCATTTTTATAAGGATAATAGAATCCTTGTCCTGACACAAATAGTAAGGTGGGTTCTAAGAACCCACCTTACTGTCTAAATATCCCACGCTATTTCGTTCCAGCCTGCGGCTCTATACCATTCCAATGTCTTGTAATACTCGTTCCAGTATTCCGAGGTGTATATCCTTCCATCGTATCGGATGTCGTACTTCCCTGGCACATACATTCCGATGCCCGAATAATGGTCGCGATCCAAATTGTAGCGTTGTGAATTTGTCTCTGCAAAATCGCTATAGACCACGACTTTTTGCAGGGTTTCATAAAATGTCGTGGGGGCGTTTCCTCCATTGAGGGTCTCGATGATATGCTTGCAATCGGCCGAGGCAAATGTGAAGTTATTGGCGTAATTGAACGCCAGTCCTGAGATGTCGAATGGAATGTTTTCCTTGTTTTCTAAAAGTTGGGTGCGGACAGCTGCTGCCATTGCGTCCATTTGGGTGCAGTCGATGAGCGAAATGGCTCCCCAATAGCCTTGGTTGGAGAGGGTGTTGTAAAAGGCGACGAATTTCTTGCAAGCTTCCACATAATTAAGTTGCGATGGCATGAGCAGATAGGGCAGCATCTCGTCGTAGGGGAAACCCTTGTCGGGAATTTCCTGCACCGATCCTATAAGGTAGTTGCACACATTGCGGAATTCGTATGCCACTTCGGCACATGCCATCATGCATGCGTCGAACAACACGAGATCGAACGAAATGGGTTGTATCTTTAGTATGTTGGCCATGTCGGCAGTGGAAATAGTGGATTGTAAGCCCGAGGCATCGGTGTCCTGTCCATACGAACGTACGGCGGGAGTGCCGGTGATGTATTTCAACCACCCACTGCCATGCGAACCTGTCATGAAACAATATTTCTTCGCTTCGGGTGCCAAAGCCACCATGTCGCTTATGATTTCGCCCATCGTCGTTTTGTCGGTGCTGATTTGATTGGATGGGTATTGCCGTGCAATCAAGGCTTCGGCTGACACCAATCGGATGCGTTCACTGCTGGTTTGGTTTTGTAGTTGTTCTACTACGGCCTGTGCCGAGTGTCCATTGATTCTGCCTTTGCCGTCGTTCGTGTATGTGAGGATGGCAGGCGAAGGGAAGGACGACACTGACGAGGATTTCCCCTTCCAGTAGATGATGACGGTGGCCGGTTGATGTACTTTTGCCAGTCCCTCGTAGAGCATTACCATATTTTGTGCCATATCCTCTTCCAGACTGTTGTTGGCAATCATGTAGTAGAGGACGCACATTTCGTCTTTCTCCTTCTTGATGGGGTCATTGTCGCATCCGGTGCAGATGAAAAGCGCGCAAAGGGAAAATAGGAAGATGTGTTTCGTCATTCCGTTTCTTCTTCGTTTGTAAACTTGAACTCGCTTTCACTCACTTGTTTGATGACTGCTCCTTGGTACTTCGCCTTTATTTTCAATAGGTTTTTCTCGAGCTTTTCCTTTTGCTTTGCATAGTAAATGAAGCATACACGTTCCTTGAGCTGGAGATTTCCTTCCAGATAATAATCAAACTGGTCGCTGAATGTGCTTCTGTTGAGCAGTAACCCTTGTTTGTTCAAGGTTACGCCTTTTACGTTTTGCACATCTGTGAAATAAACCACAGAATCGACAAATGAGGCAGAAACACCTGCCATATATACACCCGACGTGTTTTTTCTTTTGAAAAGAGAGAACGACGAGCATGTCAGGAATAATATTCCACAGCAAACGAGTAGCTTAAATGTTCTCATAAATCATGATTTTGGCCACAAAGGTAGTAAGTTTTCCCGATAAATGCGCCTCTTTTAAGGTAATTTAAGAAGCTTTCATCTCGAAAATCTTTCATGAAATTTTTAATCGAACATTTCAAAACAGCTTCTAAAAATGGCTTCCTAAATAGATGATTTATTTACTGAAAAGGTAGGTCTCTCCTATGTCGAGTAACATGAACGGTGGATAGTGGAAGGTCGCGTCGCCTAATCGGTCGGCACGGTCGAACAGTTCGTGGTACGACTCCCTATGATCTACACCGTGTCCTTTCTCGTTTTCGTGCGAGGGAATGAACAATGGAGGACGTTGGTCGGCTCCCTTGGCCTTCATGGCGGCTCCAAGAATGTTGTGTATCTTGTTCCAAGAGGCGGCAATCACTATGTCGGCCACGTCGTAGTCGGCCACATGTGCCTCCTTCTCGCGGATCTCGTTGTCACCCTGGTGGATAATGCGCCACCCATCGATGTCGAACAGATACACGTTGTTGGGAAATTCAACGCCTTGTTGTCCACGCATGGTTACCACATCTATGCCTGCGATGGAACGTGGTGTGGTGAGCTCTTCGTCGAGCACGTAGAATTTGTCGCTTTGCAGCTTGCCTACGGGCACATTAGGCACTACCACCGTCTTGCCGGCATCGAGAAGAGTCTGTAGCATGATTTTCGAAAAATGGTCGCCATGGTTGTGGGTGAGGAAGAAGGCATCGGCTTTCGAGGCAATGAAGGCGGCTTCTTCAGAAGTCCCCTCCCAACAGAGGTCAACGATGACGGTGTGTCGTGACGTGCGCAGGATGTACCCCATGTTATACACTTTGCAGAGTGCCAGCTTCCCATCGGCTGGAGCCGGTTCGGCCAGGAAGGCGAGAGCTCGTTGGCGTGCCTGAAGCAGGTAGCTGTCCAGGTTTTTCTCAAAAGCCTCCTTTTCGGCGGTGTTGATGTTCGGGGCGCGGTTGTTTACGTGTATGGGGTAGTCGAGTAGTTGCAGTGTACGCTTGCGTATGAGCGAGGCTGTGCTGTCGTCGTTTGTCAGAGGAGGGTAAATGGCTTTCAGTTTGGCCACGATGTCGTAGGTGTCGCCAATCCAGGCGTAGGCATCGGTCTTGGCCTTTCTTTCCTGTTGACGCACAAATTTGTGGAGTAGCTTGGCCGCTGGTGTCCCCTTGGTTTCTTGTTCGAATTGTCGTGCGAAGGCAATCATGTCGCTTCGGAGTCGCTCGTTGGTTTGCGGTTTCCAATCAAAGGCCATACAGTTATGGATGGCAAAACACAATAAAAGGGTGCAAAATACGTGTCGCATGTTGTGGTTGTTTAGTGATAAGACATTCATTTGGTCACAAAGATAATGAATTTCGTGGAGGTGGCGTTATTTTCAGGGGAACAACCGATGAAAATGGAAATTAATTTTTAACTTTGCCG
>JAUNNV010000035.1 GCA_030531335.1 Bacteroidales bacterium | reverse complement strand
ACTTTTACCAGTAATAATCTATAAACCGAAGTCAACCAAAATCAGGAAATGACACCCACCCACCCCTTTTCGGCCATCAATGGGGGGATTGCCGCGCTCTTGGCCGACCCACGGCCGTTTGGTCCTTTCCCCCACGGATGAATGTCCTCAACATGGAGAAGCCGGTTGCCATCCACCCATTGTATGCCATTGCCAGACTATTGCGTCACACCACGCTGTCGAGTTCCTGACGCAGCCTGGCAAGTTCCTCGCGCACGGCTTGCAGCCGGTGGATGACATCCATCGTGTCGCAAGCCTCCTGCTTGTTGCTTTTCAGACGCTGTTTCGCACCTTGGATGGTCATGCCCTGTTCCTTTACCAAGTGGTGGACAAGCCGGACGTGGGCAATGTCCTCTTCGGTGTATTGGCGAACCTGACGACCTGCACGCCGAGGTGAAATAAACGTGAACTCATTTTCCCAATAGCGCAACGTAGCCTCATTCACATCAAACATTCGGGCCACTTCGCCGATGGAATAATATACCTTTTTCTCTTTATTGCTTTTCGACAACATCTAAGATAATTAAGAATTATGAATTATGAATTTACCATTTGACAACATCAAGACAATTAAGATTCATAAATTAAGAATTCACCTTCCTTCAGCTGTTGTTGATATTCCTCGTAATAAGGGCGGAGCAGCCGAAGCTTTTCGCCCGAGTGTCGCTCAAAGTAAGTGCCGCCGTAATAGAAGCAAGCGAAGCCGCCCGAAACGATTCCCCAACTACACGCTTCAAGCAGGCTGAATGAAGTTGTGCCTCGATTCTTCTGCATGATGAGCGAGGCCAACACTCCGCCTGCGAAATTGTCGCCACAACCCGTAGTGTCGCCTTTGCTGCCCGACATGAGTTGCCGACCTACCTTTTGGCTCACAGGCATGGTGGTGGGCGGCAGGGAGTCGAAGAGAGGACTTTCGGCATAGAGTTGCACGGGGTTCGCCCCATTCGTGACAATGGCAGCCCCTACGCCCCGTCCCTTGAAAAACCCCAACGCGGCCGCCACGTCGGAGCAACCGCTCATGCGCAACGCCTCCTCACGGTCGGCGATGAGCAAATCGACATGCGGATAGGCATCGTCGCGCGCGCCCAAAGGCCAGCGTTGCCCGGGATGCCGCTTCTCGTTGGGGAAATCGAACACGGTGTGGACCACCGTAAGGCTTCCTTCCGACTTGGAACGTTGCAGGAGGGTGGTGAGGCTGTCGTGGATGGCCGGCACCAAGGCGGTGCCGCCATACACATTGATGTCGGCACGAAAGAAACCATCGTCCAAATGTTCGGGACGAAAATCAGACGATGCCCCAATGGTGTTGACAAACGCCCTCTCGCCATGGCCCCCATCGTATGTCGGGTCGGAAAGCACAACGGTAGATGCCGTAGCGGATCCTGCACCAACCCGATAATGGGTGGTATCGACAGGAGTGGTCGAGAGCCGTTCGGCAAGGAAACGACCGGCCTCATCGTCGGCGCGACAGCCATAGAACGACACGTGTGAGCCTCCTGCCGTGAGTTGCGAGGCGTGTATGAGCGCCACAATGGCCGGTCCCCCTATGTTGCGGCTCACGGGAGCCACCCCATGGGTGAGTTGCCCAAGCACCGCATTGAACGGACATGAGGCGAAACGCTCGAAATCGTCCTCAAGCACCAGGGCTCCCGGAGTCAATCCCCCGTCGCCCGGCGACCGGCTGCGATGACGATGGAAGGCCGGCGAGGAGAAGTCGATGTGGTCGTAGATGCAGTCCTCGAGGCAGCATCCCACCCCAGCCACCCTCACGATGTGCGGAGTTGGCATGTCAGAGGAATTTTGCATAGTCGGCCACGAGCAAACGCCATGGAGCCTCGTCCTCGTCGATCTCAGGGAAACGGCCCACGGATTCATAAAAACGATTGTCGGAAGTGTCGTCGTTGCACTGGCTCACCTCGCCCACCATCACCGTGCCCTTGCCCTCCTCGCCGTAGAAACGATGATAGACACGCTGCTCCATGCAAATGCTTTGCCCCGGACGCACGATGATGCGCTCGCCCGGTTGAGCCACCTGCCCGATGCCGTCGATGCGATAGCGGACGGGGGTAGTGTCGAGTTGTTCGTCGGGGGAGGCGTTATAAAGTTCCACCACCAGGTTGCCACCGCCCCGGTTGATGATGTCCTCCATCTTCGACCAATGGAAGTGCAGGGGCGTTTCCTGGTTTTCCTCTACAATCATTATTTTCTCGGCGTATGGCTTTTTGTCGCATCCATACTTGCCATTGCGCAGGGTAAAAAGGAACAAGCCGCGTCGGTGGAAATTGCCGGAATTGAAATCGGTGATGTCCCATCCCAACATCCGTTCGACAATGTAAGCCGCGTCGGCGCGACGTTTTTTCCAATCGTCGAGACCCCATCCAGCCCACTCGGGCAGCAAGAACTGTTTCGACGCAAGAAACGCCTGGGCGTTGCGGATAATTTGATTTACTTCACTTCGTTTCATGGTAGCTATGTTTTGTTACTATCTGTGTTTGTTTGATTGAATGGTAAATAGTAAGAATAGAGTAAGAATGGTAAATAGTAAATCACATTGCGTGTCCAACACTTTCGAAAAGAGTGAGATGTTCCTTCACTACCTCTTTAGAAGCGTCAACGATAACGTACTTCATGTCAATGTAGTTGGCCTTGTCGCTTGCCACATACCGGCGTACCTTTTCCGTTATCCGCAGTTGAATGGCTGTGGCAACATTGATTTTGCAGATGCCGTTATGGATGCACCGCTTGAAGTCGTCGGTGCTGGTGCCCGTACCGCCATGCAACACCAATGGGAAGTGGTTGCGCACGTTGATTTCCTGCAAGCGGGCGATGTTGAGCTTTGGAGTAGCCACATAGTTACCGTGCATGTTGCCCAAAGCAATGGCCAACGCATCCACCCCCGTCTCGGCAATGAACTGTGCCGACTCCTCCACTCCGGTATAGATGTCGTCGTGCGGCTCCTCGGCTTCCCCTATCGTGCCTACCATGCCCAACTCGGCCTCCACATCGACATGCATGGCATGAGCCATCCTCGCCACATCCTTGGCAAGTGCCACATTCTGGCGGAAAGGAAGCGAGGAGCTGTCTATCATGACCGAATTGAACCCTAAACGGATGGCTTCAGCGCAGGTCTCAAAACTCTGTCCATGGTCGAGATGCACACACACCGGCACCTTAGCCCGGCGGGCATGCTCCAGAAATATGGGAGCCATACAAGCCAATGGGGCGTATGGGAATTGCACTTCGGCCAACTGAAGGATGATGGGCGACGAAAGTTCCTCGGCAGCCTCAATGGCTCCCATCACATTTTCTAAACTCAAACAGTTAAACGCGCCAACGGCGTATTGATGTTCCAACGCATCGTTCAAGATTTCCTTAAAAGTCACCAACATATTGATTCCAATGTTTTTGTTTTCGCAAAAGTACGAAATAAATCGGATTCAAAGGGAGAAAAACTTTTTTTTATGGATTTCCCGCATGAAAACACAAAATCATTCATATTTTTGCAAAAAATTATAAAAAAACAGACAACCATGAAACTACCCATCTCAGTTTTGTCGATCGCTTGCCTTGTTGCAGCCTGTGGCAATCCGTCGGGAACATCGACACAAGAAAGCACCTATTACACAAGAGGTATCGGAGTCTATCCCGGACATCCAGACGAAAACACCACCCCCTCATTGGTCGTGGATCCAACCTATCGGAACATCGCACTGCACAGGGCCGCCTACCATTCGTCGTGCCCCGACCACAACCTCACCGCCCAACTTGTTACCGATGGGGTCATCACAAACGTGGCACCACCCCTGCTGGTCGTCTCGTCGAACGACACGGTGTTCTCGAACCGCGAGGAAGAATACATGATCGACGGCAATCCATACACTTGCAACACCATGTATGGCGAGGATGCCTTCCTACAGTTGCAGATGAAAAACTACAGCGTAAAGGCCGACACCATCACGTTCAGCAGCTTCATAGCCTATCATCCACAACAAGCCACCGAAGGGTATCGGATAGACATTCTCGGCTCGGACGATGGCAAGAATTGGACCACACTCCACAGCCGGAAAGGAAAACAATTGAAACAGAAACCGATGCGACAGTGGTTGACAAGTGCGCACACCCTGCCCGGCGACTTCGACGGACTGACCTGTACGGACTTCAGCGAGTCTCTTCCCCTCAATGGTGACAAGCCTTTCACTATCTTACGCATACAACTGAAAATGAAGGGAGCAGCCTTTTGGCGAATAGCCCATGCACGACTCAGCTATCAGCATACTGCCGTTGATATCCATCCCAACAGCATCTTTACAAGCGTCTGGAGCAGCTCGTCACCAGCAAGTGAATGGGTGTATGTTGATTTGGGTACAAAGGCCTCGTTCGACAAAGTGGTGCTTCATTGGGTGAACAAAGCTATCGAAGGATTCGTACAAACCTCCGACGATGCCGAACACTGGACCAACGTGGCCGCGCTCCCTACAGGCGAAAACCTGAAGGACGAAATCGCCTGCAAGGGAAAAGCCCGATACGTGAGGGTATGGATGGACAAGTCGGCCGACAACGAGCCCTTCCAACTGAGCGAACTGGAAGTGATGGGCAAGGACGGCCTCACGGCCACCGCCAAGCCACAACCTACAACAGAAGGAAACACGCTGCGACTGACAGGAGGCAATTGGAAACTCTGCCGAGCGACAGCCATCGATGCGGACGGCGAGCAAATCGCATCGGCCGACTTTGATGACTCGGCCTGGATGAAAGCCACCGTACCAGGCACAGTGCTTAAATCGTATATCGACAATGGAGCCGTGCCCAACCCCAACCATGCTGACAACGTGGAGTACATTTCCGACTCGTACTTCAACAGCGACTTCTGGTATCGCGACAGCTTTGAACTTCCTGCCGACTTCCACGACAAACGTGTCACACTGCATCTCAACGGCATCAACTGGAAAGCTCTAATCTATGTGAACGGTCACTCGGTAGGCCATCAGGAAGGAGCCTTCATCCGAGGAGAATACGACATCACCGATGTGCTACAAAGCGGGTGGAATGTGCTGGCCGTAAGGGTCGTAAAGAATGCAAGCTATTCATCCATCAAGGAAAAGAACGCCTTGTCGGTGGATTACAATGGGGGAATACTCGGAGCCGACAACCCCACCTTCCATCCTTCCATCGGATGGGACTGGATAACTACCGTGCGCGGACGCAACAGCGGCATCTGGAACGACGTGTATCTCACCACGAGCCAATCGGTCACCCTGCACGACCCCTTCGTGCAAACCACCGTGAACAACGACACCACAGCCACACTGACACCCGAGGTAATCTTACGCAACCACCTGAGTCAGCCAGTGAAAGGCGTGCTGAAAGGACGCATTGCCGACATCGAATTCGAGCAACCGTATGAGCTGGGGGCTTGTGAAGAGAAAACGGTTGTGTTCGCCCCCACCACCTATCCGCAACTGGCTCATCGGCGATTGGCCTTGTGGTGGCCCAACGGATATGGTGGGCAGACCCTGCACGAAGCCATGTTTAAGGTAGAAGAAGCCGGCACAACGTCCGACGAGTGTCGCTTCAAGGTCGGCATCCGACAAATGAGCTACGACTTGTCCGACAACATTCTGAAAATCTACATCAACGGCCGACGATTCATCGGCCGGGGAGGCAACTGGGGATTCTCCGAGCAAAACCTCTCCTATCGGCAGCGCGAGTTCTATGCGACTGTAGCCTATCATGCCGACATGAACTTCACCATGATTCGCAACTGGGTGGGTCAGATTGGCCATGAAGCCTTCTACGACGCCTGCGACAAGTATGGCATCATGGTGTGGCAGGACTTTTGGTTGGCCAATCCCTGCGACGGCCCCGACCCCGACGACAACGGCATGTTCGTGCGGAACGCCGTCGATATGGTTCGCAACGTGCGCCACCACCCATCCATCGCCCTCTATTGCGGACGAAACGAAGGCTATCCACCCGCCGCGCTCGACAAAGCTTTGGCACAGCTTGTCGATACCCTCCACCCCGGCATCATCTACTTCCCGAGCTCGGCCGACGACATCGTGTCTGGACATGGTCCGTACAACGCTCTCACCCCATCCGACTACTTCCGCCAACCAGTAGGCAATGACAGGTTCCATTCCGAACGCGGAATGCCCTGCGTGATGAACTACGAAAGCCTGTGCCGCACATTCTCCAAGGATGCCTTGTGGCCACAAAACGAGCAGTGGGGCAAACACGACTACACTCAGGCCGGTGCACAGAAGGCTGTCACCTTCAACAAACTCATTGAGGACGGTTTCGGATTCCCCGACAACGCGAAGGATTTCGCATCGTTGGCACAATGGGTCAACTACAACGGCTATCGTGCCATGTTCGAGTCGCGCAGTCCTCAGCGTAAAGGCCTGCTCTTGTGGATGACCCACCCCTGCTGGCCATCCATGGTGTGGCAAACCTACGACTATTACCTTGAGCCCAACGCGGCATACTTCGGCTGCAAGAAAGCCAACGAACCGCTTCACATCCAGTGGAACCCCACCACCGATGAGGTGGAGATAGTGAACTACAGCGCGGGCAACCATCCGCGACTGAAGGCCGTGGCACAGATACGCAACATGGACGGCAGCCTCGCCGAGGAAAAACAGGTGGATACAGACAGCCGGGAGGACACCACAAACGGTTGCATAAAGCTTGCTTGGCCCGACAATCTTTCGGACGTACACTACCTCAAGCTCCGACTGGAAGAAGGGGGGACGCTTGTGTCGGAAAACTTTTACGTAAGGGGCAAGCAAGAGGGCAACTACAAGGCCTTGAACCGTCTGGGAAAAATCACGTTGGAATCGGAATTCTCCTGCAAACCAGAAGGAGAGCAATGGCGAGGCACACTCACGGTCCGAAACGCCACCGACACACCAGCTCTCTTCGTAAGGGTAAACCTGACCCGAGCCACCGACAACGAACAAATCCTACCCGTGACCTATAGCGACAACTATTTTTCACTGATGCCCGGAGAGCAACGGACGGTAGAAATAAGTTGGAACGACAGAGACACCCAAGGAAGCCGAGCCAAAGTCAAGCTCGAAGGATTCAACGTTCGCAATTCAGATTGAGAGCATTTATTCAAAGCATCTTTTTGTCTGCTTGCCATGCCAACCGACTAACGTACACACAAACGAGCCTGCATGAACGAAGGAAACAAATTCATGGAGCAAACAAACGTGTAGTGAGGCCAATAGTCCTATCAAGATTTTCGCTCATAGTGCATACGCACGCCAAAGCAGGAATTCGTCGAGCAGCACGAGTGCCGTCATGGCCTCCACCACAGGCACCGCACGGGGAAGCACGCAACTGTCGTGACGGCCGCCTGCCGTAAATTCACATTCGGCTCCATCGGTGCTTATCGTATGTTGCGGCAACATGATGGTGGGCACAGGCTTGAAAAGCACCCGGAAACGGATGTCCTGTCCGTTGCTGATGCCTCCCTGAATGCCTCCCGAATGGTTTGTCGCGGTTGTTATCCGTCCTCCTTCCAACTTGAAAGCATCGTTTTGTTCGCTCCCCTTCAAGGCGACTCCCTCGAATCCGTCGCCATAGTCGAAACCGTGGGCCGCATTGATGCCCAGCATGGCACTACCCAAACGCACGTGAAGCTTGTCGGCCACAGGATTGCCCAACCCTGCCGGACATCCGCTCACCAGACAGTTCACCACACCTCCGATAGTGTCTCCTTCGGCCTTGACTTGCGACATGATTGCTTGCAGTTTGTCGGTGTCGTTCGCGGTGAGGCGTACATCGCCCACCTGCGACACGTATGCACAAATGTTGATGTTCCATTTCCTCAAGGCCATCTTCGCCAATGCACCAGCCGCCACCCAGCAAGCCGTTTCGCGGGCCGAGCTGCGTCCACCACCACGCCAATCGCGTACACCATATTTCTGTTGGTAGGTGAAATCGGCGTGAGAGGGTCTGAACACGTCCTTCAGCTGTTCGTAATCGGCGGTACGGCAATCCCTGTTGCGAATGACAAAGCCAATGGGACAACCCGTCGATATGCCATCGAACACTCCCGAAAGGATTTCCACCTTATCGTCCTCGTGGCGTGTCGTTGCAGCCGTCGAACCATCGGGCTTGCGCCTATCCATTTCATGCTGCACGAAGTCCCTATCCACAACCACGCCGGCCGGGAAGCCATCGACAACCCCTCCCACGCATGAGCCATGCGATTCGCCAAAGGTGGTCAGAGTAAGCAATCTACCAAAAGTATTCAAATGGTTGTCGGTTTCGATAAAGTGGGATGTTCTTAGAAGCTGTTTTCGAATGAGTTTCCTAAAGGATGTCTCTATACCCACCCACTTAGATCTTTTTCAGCGACAAAGTTCAAGTTGTTCTGCATGATAAGTTCCCGAGCCCTGTCAGCATCGTTGGCACGGATTATCAGGATTCCCTTGCCTCCCAGCATGAAGGAGTAGAGATAGGCGACATTAACGCCAGACTCTGTGAGTATGCGCAACGTATCGGCGGCACGACCCACTTCATTGTCGAGCACCAAGGCAAGTACATCGGTAAGCATGGCCGAAAATCCAGCATTATGGAGTGCCAGATAGGCTTTGGCCGGTTCGGAACAAATGATGCGATAGATGCCTGCATCTACGGTGTCGGCAATGGTCGATGCAATGATTTGGATGCCGGCTTGCTTCAGCACATCAAGCACCTTCACCAACGATCCTGGCTTGTTCTCAACGAAAACGGAAATTTGTTGTATGGTCATACGAATGGGTCGATAATGTGTTCTTATTAAAATGTTTTCCTTAAATCTTTCACTCTCACTGCTTTCCCTTCACTCTTGGGGAGTGAGCCTTTAGACACCAGATTGACCTTTGGAGTAACCAGGATTTCATCTTTCAACTGTCGGGTTATCTCGCGCTTTAACGCCTGCAGGCGGCCGTAGTCGTCGGTACAGAATCCGCTCAATTCCACATCGACGGTCATCTCGTCGTTGCTGTCGGCAGTGGAGAGGGTTATCAGGTAGTCAGTTGCCAGTTCCTTGAATTGCATCAGGATGGTTTCAATTTGTATGGGGAAAATATTCACACCTTTTAGGATAATCATGTCATCGCTACGTCCTTTCATTCGGTCGAGACGCTTGTGCTGCCTTCCGCAAGGACAGTTGCCGGGCAAGATGCGGGTGAGGTCGCGTGTGCGGTAGCGCAACAGCGGCATGGCTTCGCGGTTGATAGTGGTGAGCACTAATTCGCCCACTTCGCCCTCCGGCACAGGTTCCAAGGTGTCTGGGTTGACGATTTCCACAATATAGTAGTCCTCCCAAATGTGCAAGCCATTCTGGCACTGACACTCAAATGCCACGCCAGGACCGCACATCTCGCTCATGCCAAACGAGTTGTAAGCTTTCACGCCCAACATGTCCTCGATGCGCCGACGCTGCTCTTCCGAGTGGGGTTCGGCACCGATAATCAGAGTTTTCAGTTTCGTGTCGCGGCGTGGGTCCACTCCCAGTTCACACATCACCTCGTACAGTCGGGCTGCATAACTTGGAATGGCGTGCAAGGCTGTGGTACCAAAGTCGGTGATGAATTTGATTTGCCGTTTGGTATTGCCAGCTGCGGCAGGTACCGTCAACATTCCAAGGCGTTCGGCACCATATTGGAATCCCAAGCCACCTGTAAACATGCCATATCCCGATGAGTTTTGGAACACATCATTGGGACGTAGGCCTACCATGTACAAACAGCGTGCCACGGCGTTCGCCCATTCGTTCAAGTCCTTCTGGGTATGTAGAATCACGGTCGGGTTGCCTGTCGTACCGCTTGAGGAGTGTAACCGCACGCATTTCTCCAAAGGCACGGACGCAATGCCGAAGGGATAGGTGTCGCGTAAATTTTGCTTGGTGGTAAACGGAATACGTCTAAGGTCGTCGAGCGACTTGATGTCTTCGGGCGAAAGATGGTTCTCTTCAAATCTTTTTTTGTAGAATGGCGAATTCATGCAGTGCTTCACCGTCTGTTGCAGACGTTCCAGTTGAAGCTTTTCAATTTCACTGCGCGAAAGAGTCTCAAATTCTGGATGTAAATACATGATAATATTTGTATAATGTATGTTTCGGTCGGCAAAATTACAAAATTATTCGCGTATGACATCAATCTATCGCTTTTTTATGTAATTTTGACGAAACTTCAATAGAAAAACGAGAAGCAAAATGAAAAGATTCGTTTTAACACTCTTCCTGCTTGCTGTCTTGAGTCTTCATGCTCAGGACATGAAGAATTTATTTGTCAATATGCCCGAAGCCGTAGCGCCTTTGCTTACCAAAGTAAACCGTGAGGATTGTGTGGACTTTCTTAACAGCCACATGAAAGCCGTAGTGAAGAACAAATTGGGAGGGAAATCGGAACTTCAGCAACTAACTGACAACTATTTCCTCATGCAGCTAACCGAAGTAAGTACACTTCAAGCAAAGTTGCTACCGCTCAACGATAGTATCAACATGCTTTGTGTGGTCAAGACCAATACATCGCCCATCCCCGACAGTACCATTCGTTTTTACGATACCGACTGGCAAATACTCCCTATGCAAGCCTTCCCAGACAGTATCGCATATTACTCACAGATGCAACTCTCTGCCAAAGAGCCGTTGCTGATTCTTACGAATCGCCACAACAAAGTCAATCCTGACACCTATGCCATGACCATCGTTGCCGACACCCTCACCTTTCGATGGTCATCAAGGCAATTTGTCCGTCAATAAGACTGTCTCACGGCAAGCCGGAAATCATCAATTCCGACCAAGGAGGCCAGTACACTTGCCCTGCCCGGGAAGAGGCTTGCGAGGAAATACGCATAAGCATGGACGGAAGGAGCAGGTGTCTGGACAACGTGTGGATAGTGCGGTTCTGGCGGACTATTAAGCGTGAGTATGTCTATATCACCCCCACTGATAGCGTCAAGGAACTGCGTGAGGGTATCAAGGACTACATCGAATACCACAACACCAAACGTCCGCATCAAGACATCGAGCATCGGATTCCAAGGACAAAATACACAGAAATTGACGCATGATGAAAACACTTTACGAAAAATGCCAGATTGGTCTCTCATGACCTACATCGAAAGCACCATGGCAATAGCTGGCGACATTAAGAAGCTGTTTTCCCAATAAATATTGCCATGGAAAGTAGTTGTTTCAATTTTAATCACTACATTTGCAAAGTCCTAACAAAGCAGACCCACTTTAGTGGATGAAGCGGAGAAATGGACGAGTGATATTTAAAATTAGGAAAGCGTTTACTTACGCTTTGTTCTTGACGTTCAAGAATCTCGCAAATTCCCAATCCGTCAACGAGACAAAAGCAACAGTAGATGCCTATGAGTATGTGTTATCCACAACTACGCCTGAGACTATTGGTCGATGGCATGTGGTTGTAATACATATTCGGCGTGGGCTTCTGCGTTGCTCGTTTCTGACGGATGGGCAATGCGAGAGCCTTTGAATGTGAGACGAGTAACAAGTACAGACTCTCACGCTTTTTTTGTGCCTTGATGTCGAGCAAGACGGGAGAGGTCCAAATCCTAAACTTTATTAACCGCCTATCTGTGAGTCATGGGAAAAAACATTGCCAGACAAACCTCTGGCATCGACTTGCCGATATATAAATTTAGATATTATGGAAAGATTTGATTTTTTAAGAAGTGACATTTCGATGCCCTACACAAAAGTGTTTATCAGGGTTTTCCTGTTTGTTGTTTGCCTTTTCTGTGCCAACAATGGCAAGGCACAATACAATCCTTATTATCCTATCAATCCATACGGTTATTACCCTACCAACCCCTATCTTGATGCTTTTCGAGCTGGAGAACAAATAGGCAAGGCAATTAATGATGCCATTACCTCTGCCGTTCAAGATAACATCTACGACAGGAGTCATATTAGGAATAATATAAATAAGTGGGGTAAGTGTGAAAACGGTGCGTTGTCTATCAATCACGGTGCTGTTGCCATTTATGGAAGTAATGGGTATGCTTGTACCTCTGTTGACAAAAGATTGTTGTCTAAATTAGAAGAAATCAACAATGATAAAAAAAAGATTACGGATGTGAATATTACAGATAATGGTTATTTCATCGTTGTCTATGATAATGGAACAAACTGGTATGGCGTTATTCCTTCATCGCTCAGTACGGCATTGAATAATTATCCTAATAACACTGTGTTCAGATCAATATCGTTCAATGATGCAACAGGTGTATATGCCATTACCACATCCAATGGTTTTGAGACCAACAATCAAATGTACAATGAATGTTATGATGCGAATATCGGGACAAAAGGACAATTATTATCGGCCAATATCTGCAATAATGGATGCGTGTTTTGCTTTTCTGGAGGAGTTGTGTGTTGTGGCTATATTCCGGACAACCTGATACTGGCACTCAATAAGTTTACCATTACCGCGCAATTTGTGAAGTTCAACAGGCACGGCGACTATCTTATCTGTGCGGCGAATGGTGGTTATTCTTATCATATAAATGATGCGAACGCATGTGGTGACGCTCACCTAAGCTTTCACAACGTAGTTGTAAATAGTAATAATAATGGAATAGCCTCCAACAACGGAGCGAGACAAAACACAACCGCCAACACTCCACGCAATAACGGCAACATGGCAGGACAACAGACAAGCAATTCAGCAGCAGAGATGTTTGATACGGCTAATCAATATTACAAAGCAAAGAACTATGTCGAAGCCGTAAAGTGGTATCGCAAGGTTGCGGAGCAGGGGTTTGCACCGGCTCAATATAAATTAGGTGTGTGCTATGACTATGGTAAAGGTGTCACCCAGTCGGACACCGAAGCCGTAAAGTGGTATCGCAAGGCTGCGGAGCAGGGGGAGGCAGATGCTCAATATGAATTAGGTTGGTGCTATTACGAAGGTAAAGGTGTCACCCAGTCGGACACCGAAGCCGTAAAGTGGTATCGCAAGGCTGCGGAGCAGGGGGAGGCAGATGCTCAATATGAATTAGGTTGGTGCTATTACGAAGGTAAAGGTGTCACCCAGTCGGACACCGAAGCCGTAAAGTGGTGGCGCAAGGCTGCAGAGCAGGGGTATGCATATGCTCAATATAAATTAGGTCTGTGCTATTACGAAGGTAAAGGTGTCACCCAGTCGTACACCGAAGCTCTTAAATGGCTTCGCAAGGCAAAGGAACAAGGGCATGAAGGAGCCACGAAACTCGTGCCACTTGTAGAAATGGGACAACCTTAAATGAAGCTGAAAAGAAAAAGAATACGAATGGTTCTTCCAAGTAGAATCAGCCACACATACGAATTATTGATGGTGCAAAATTGCCAATCACAAAGGACTGCATGAGGTAGGACTGGGCGTTGGATTCCGATTCCTTGCTGTCATTCAACATCTCCCAGCAAAGTTCAGGCACAACCGAACGATGATTTACGGATTTCGCACTATGCTTTTGCAGATAAATATATACTTTTGCAAAAAATAAAAAGTTATATCAGGGTGGCGAATGACCCACGTCTCCCTCAGTTTATAATCAGGTCTGGGGTGCCTCCTCACGCATGTGCTTGGTGGGGTGTGGGTTCGTGCAGAGCATGTGGGTTTGTTCCACGAGGACCACCTCCATCCGAGGTGGCTGGTACGTCCTTTCCTTTCATAGTCGCTTGTTGAATTAATGAATTAATGGTCGCTTGTTGCGATTAGGTTATACGGGTGTAAATTTACGGGGATTTCCCGACACCGCCAACGCCCACCGCGCGTTTTCCTCCGTTACCCCCTCCCCCCTATTTAACTTTTTTAACTGTTTCGGGTGTCTGCATTGTGGGCTCCAAGTTTTTTTTCCCGGCCTCTAAAGATTTTTTACTGGCCTCTGATTTTTATTTTCCGGCCACCTTTATGTGAATGATGAATTTTGGATTTTGAATGATGAACAAGGTTAATTTTGAATTAGGAATTATGAATTGCGCGGAATAACCCAAATTCGCGAAGCGGATAATCATAATTCAAAATTCAAAATTGTCGTATGTTTGTCGTTGAGGGGGGGCAGGAAGATTACACCTATTTATACCAATATATTCATGTCTCGCAAGCTCGTAAAGCCCTGAAAGGGCGACATACAACAGCGTAGGGCATTAGCCCTACGGACTTTCAATGCCTCTCTCTATCAGAGCACCGTGGTTCGACTCCTTCGACCAGCTCAGGAACCAGCTCACCAACCATAGGTGCGACATAGTTTCATATAGACGAGTCGATATGTAATCATGCCGTCCCTACAGGACTCAGGGCGGTGGTTAAATTGCTGTTTAATAGGGTTTACACCCTATTCCATATTATGTCACCCCTTCGGGGTTGGCACATGCGAAACTTGAATATGTAATAACATCACGCTATCTAAAAACGGTACACCCATGTTCACCGTAAAAAGAAAAAGCAGCCACGTTGTTCGTAACTGCTTGATTTTTAGTGTGGACCAGATAGGGCTTGAACCTATGACCTCCAGATTATGAGTCTGTTGCTCTAACCAACTGAGCTACAAGTCCTGCACAGATTCTATATCTCTGTTTTGCGCTGCAAAATTAGCACACATCGCACGAAATTCCAAATTTTTCACAGGTTATTTTGATTTTTTCTCTGCAAAACGTAAAAAATCCTTTCTTTTCATCTCTCCGATGGCGTAGAAAAACTTTTTTATCTAATTTTGTGGCATATTTCACGAACATGCAGATACTAACCCAACACGAGGAAAATATCGGGAAGCGAGATGCGAAACAGCCGTTGGTAGCAACGATAGGTTTCTTCGACGGTGTCCACCTCGGACATCAGTATC
Organism: Bacteroidales bacterium; assembly: GCA_030531335.1. GTDB lineage: Bacteria > Bacteroidota > Bacteroidia > Bacteroidales > Bacteroidaceae > DCGR01. The sequence continues at coordinate 4,933 of JAUNNV010000035.1, read as the reverse complement.
TGATTCGGCAAGTACGCAAAATTGCCGGACAACTGGGATGGGGTTCGGCCATCGTGACCTTTCGCCAACACCCGGCATCAGTATTGAGCAACCGCAAGTCCTTTCGGTTGCTCACCAGTGCCGATGAGAAACTCTCGCTATTGGAGGCCACAGGCATAGACTATATTGTATTGATGAATTTCACCCATGAACTTGCACAGCTATCGGCAAAACAGTATATGAAGTTGCTGCAACGCGACTATGGGATTCAGGCATTGGTCATAGGCTACGACCATCATTTCGGGCACAATCCTTCGCTTTGTTTCAAAGATTTCGAACAGTATGGAGCGGAGATAGGTATGAAAGTGTATCAAGCTGAAAAATATCCAAATGTCGAAATCAGTTCGTCGGCAATACGCCAACACATTGCCAAAGGAAACATTACATTGGCCGAACAACTATTAGGTAGGAAATTGCCTTAAGGTTACCCTGGATTGAGTTTCACATTTTACTTTGTAGATTTTCTTCCTCACCTCAGCATAGTCCAAGCAAGCTGGCAAGAGCAGTTTCCGAGCAGAAATTATCCGACAGTGATCAACCTATAAGACAACATCCACCGAAGTAATCGATGTTCATGAAGCTAAACCATTGGCATTCAAGAAAAATATAGGATGGGATTCTCTTCTTCCCTTCAAGGATTCCCCGACCCTCCTTGTAGGGGAAGGGGAATGATGGCTTGGCAATAACAATAAGACCCTTCCCCATGGGGAAGGGTATGAGAACGACTACAAAGTCACTGCTCAGGAATTCATGCTCATGAGGAATTCCTCATTGCTGCCTGTGCGCTCCAACTGCTCCTTCACAAAATCCATGGCTTCTATTGGGGTCATGTCCGACAGATACTTGCGCAGGATCCACATTCGGTTCAGGGTGGTCTGGTCGTAGAGCAGGTCGTCGCGACGTGTGCTCGATGCGATGAGGTTGACAGCCGGGAAGATGCGCTTATTGCTCAAGTTGCGGTCAAGCTGCAACTCCATGTTGCCAGTACCCTTGAATTCCTCGAAAATCACTTCATCCATCTTGGAACCTGTGTCGATAAGGGCAGTAGCAATGATGGTGAGCGACCCACCACCTTCGATGTTGCGCGCCGCTCCGAAGAAGCGCTTGGGCTTGTGGAGCGCATTGGCATCGACACCACCAGTAAGCACTTTTCCAGATGCTGGCGAAACGGTGTTGTAAGCACGTGCCAAACGTGTGATGGAGTCGAGGAAGATAACCACATCGTGACCACATTCCACCATGCGCTTGGCCTTCTCCAACACGATGCCCGCTATCTTGACATGACGCTCGGCCGGTTCGTCGAAAGTAGAAGCTATGACTTCTGCCTTGACACTACGTGCCATGTCGGTAACCTCCTCAGGGCGCTCATCGACCAAAAGCATAATCATATAAGCTTCCGGATGATTGGCCGCTATGGCATTGGCTATGTCCTTCAAAAGAATGGTCTTACCGGTTTTGGGCTGTGCAACGATTAGAGCGCGCTGTCCCTTGCCGATAGGCGAAAACAAATCGACCACCCGTGCCGACAGGTTGTCGGACGGTTTACCGACACAAAGCTTGAACTTTTCGTCGGGGAAAAGGGGAGTGAGGTGTTCGAAAGGAATACGGTCGCGAACGACTGCGGGATTGAGACCATTAATCGTCTTCACAGAGGTGAGCGGGAAGTATTTCTCGCCCTCACGAGGAGGACGAATGCCGGCCTCGACCACATCGCCGGTCTTGAGCCCATACTGCTTGATTTGCGACTGCGACACATAAATATCGTCGGGCGATGCAAGGTAATTATAATCAGACGAACGAAGGAATCCAAAACCATCCGGCATGATTTCAAGCACGCCTGTGCCTGTAAGGATGTTGTCGAAATTATATCGAGGTGCTTCGACCTTGCTCTGGACAGCCCCTTCGGGTACATTTTCGACTGCGACCTTAGGCTGCATGTTGTCTGTCCGATTCTTGTTCTTCTTTTTTGATGGTTTGCTGATGCCGGACGGTTCTTCGAGAGTGTTTTCCTCAAACAACTCGATGGGCAGCGTATGCGGCTCATCGACCGGCAAATCTTCAATGGCTACAAGTTCATCGGATTCCAACCCTGTTTCTCTCGTAGGCTCTTGCATGGATATGTCCTCAATAACCAAGAAATCATCGTCGCCGATTTTTCCCTGGACTTCATCTCCACTGTCGGCCACGACCTCAGGAACGGAAGCACCACCCATAGCCACCTCAGTAGAAGCAGGGACAGCATTCCCGACAAGCTTCTGTCGATTGGTTTCCAATGAGGAAATAGGTTCGTCGAATTCTATCTGAAGATTCGCCTGCGTTTTCTCATCCTTATTCTCGGTAGGCAGTGGATGTCGTTCTTTTTTCAAAGGAGCAATGATTTGAGCTATCTCATCGGCTATGCTTGCAACTGCCTGGGAAGGGGTTTCCGATTTCTTGGATTTTTTCGTTTTTTTCTTCGGAGAAGCCTCCTTTCCTTCAACCTTGCTCAGGACAGGCGTTTCGACAAGCACAGGATCAACTGAGTTCTGGACAAGGTCGTTTTCAGAAGCTTCGACATTCACGGCAGGTGTTTCCGTCGTAACGACAGGAATCGGTGCGGTTGCGACCTTTGCCTTTCTCCTTCCCGATGGGGTTTCCTTGATTTCAATGGGCTTGTTCTGAGCCTGTCGGGATGGTTTGCTTTGCAGATCACCCACATCCTTCACAGATGCAGACTCGCTTGCACCGACTGGGGATAGAGTTACTTTTGTAAGATTATCTTTATCAACAGAATAGATTTTCTCAGCTTCCTTTTTTACTGTGATTCGCTGACGTTTACGTTTTTTCTTCTCTTCTGCTCCTTGTTGCGCAACTTTCTGACTGGCACCGATAATGGCTTGTTCATCGAGAATTTGATAAACCAAGGACTCTTTACTAACGTCTTTAGCGACTTTCATACCGAGCTCTTGTGCGATGCCCTGTAATTCCGACATGGTTTTGTCGTTTAATTGAATGATATTATACATGATTAAGATATAAATACATGGGGATTCAAAGAGGATAACATAAGGGAATAACCTAAGTTTCTCTTTGCGCCGCAAAAGTAAATAGAAATCTTGGATTTCAAAAACTTTTCAGGATGATTTTTACAAAGATTTATTAATTTGGTCAATAAAGGAAAGGATTTCCTCACGTCCATCTCTGCTGACCGACGATGAAATGAAGTATGGCGGTAGTTCCTCCCATTGTTCGCGCAAGGTATCAAGAAAACGTTTCACATTGCCTTGTCGCGCACTGGAGGAAATTTTATCAGCCTTGGTGAAGATGATACTAAACGGCACACCATTCTCGCCCAACCACTCGATGAACTCAACATCTATTTTTTGAGGTTCCAGTCGAATGTCGATTAAGACAAACAGGTTGGTCATTTGTTCACGCTCCAAGATGTAATCCTCGATTATTTTCTTGATTTCCTTCTGTTGCTGCTTGCCTCGTTGTGCATAGCCATAGCCGGGGAGATCGACCAGATACCATTTCCTGTTGATCAGGAAATGATTGATGAGCAATGTCTTTCCTGGCGTTGCGGAGGTCATGGCAAGTTTTCTCCTGCCTGTGAGCATATTGATAAGACTCGACTTTCCCACGTTAGACCGGCCAATGAAAGCATATTCGGGGATATTGCCTACAGGACATTTGTTCACATCGGAGTTGCTGATAATAAATTCGGCTGTTTGTACTTCCATAGATTATTAATTATGAACCAATGATAATTAACATGGCACATCGGATTGTTTTATGTTGCAAAATTACAATTTATTGTCGAAAAACCATTACTTTTGCATCGGAAAATGAAGTAACGATGACCAACGAATATCCGTCGCACTTACTACAAACAGCAGTGGATGAATTTGCCAAGCTGCCGGGGATAGGCCACAAAACGGCCACTCGCCTCGTGCTATACCTACTCCGACAGGATGAGGAGGCGGTCAAGCGTTTTGGCGAATCGGTCATTACCCTGAAAAACGAAGTGAAATACTGCAAGGTGTGTCACAACATATCCGACACGGATGTGTGCATGATCTGTTCCAACAAGCAACGCGATGCTTCTACCGTGTGTGTGGTAGAGTCGATTCGCGACGTGATGGCCATCGAAGCCACCCAACAATATCGGGGGCTGTATCATGTGCTGGGCGGCATTATTTCCCCAATGGATGGTGTCGGGCCCTCCGACATAGAAATAGAGAGCTTGGTGAAGCGTGTGAGCCAAGGGGGAGTGAAAGAGGTTATTTTTGCCCTCAGCACCACTATGGAAGGCGACACCACCAACTTCTACATTTCACGAAAGCTGGCTCCATTCGACATAAAATTAAGTGTCATAGCCCGTGGCATTGCCATAGGCGACGAACTGGAATACGCCGACGAGGTGACACTCGGACGCTCCATCATAAACCGAACGCCATTGATGGTATGAAAGAAATAACAAACACACTTCACAAACTTATCATTACTTTCATTTTGATGTGGGTAATGGTCATCGTACTGGCTGTCCTGTGCCGGTGCTTCGTTCCTGCCGGACTGCTTTCCGGAAACGCCACCGTGTTGTACGTGTCGCAACTCATTGCCGTGTCGTTCACATTCGTCTTTGTTGTCATCATATACAGTGTCTTCAACAGGCGACTACTCACCATTCGCAAGCTTAATTTGTTGGACGCGCTGAAGAAATACCAGCAATTGGCTACGCTGCAAATGTTGTCAGGCGAATTTCTGATGCTGCTCGACTATTCTTTCTGGTTTTTCACACAAGACAAATCGTCGCTCTGCCTGTTGGCAATAGCTATAGCGATGACACTGTATTGCACCCCGACACGCAGCCGACTGATAAAGCATCTTGACTTAGACACGACCACACCATGAG
>JAUNNV010000160.1 GCA_030531335.1 Bacteroidales bacterium | reverse complement strand
TACAAAATTCTAATAATTACTTTTAATTAAATTTAAATCACAAAGATATGTTTTCATTTACATGTTTAAGTGCAGGAGTTCTTGTTTTGTTTCTTAACCAAATCAAGGAATGGGCGGAAGTCGTGTTCAAAAGTATTTCAAGTAAAGTAAAAAAAGCATGGGTATATATCTGTCGTATTCCTGGAGGTATCAAACAAATGTTGCGTTACATTTTTGAAGGTGTAATGTACGAAACGATACAGTCCAAACCAGTTGATATGAAGACAATCGAAAATATGTATAAAGATAAAATCCTGAGTAAAGAAGAATATGAACAACTCACTGCTGGCCAAGAACTTAGGGTATTAGATGTAGTACGTGATTAAAACATGTAATAATGGATATAAAAAAAAATCGTTCACAAGAATCGCCTTCTGAAAACCAATCTTCGTTTGATGATTCATTCTTCAACAGCCGTCTCTGTGCGTTAGAACACATCAAAAGGCAAGGCAATTTTACTATAGCAATGCTGACAGTTGATATTTCCAAGGTAAGAACTTTTTTCCTTTTCAACAATTATGAAATAAGGTTCAGCGTTCTCTATTTCAGAAATGGACAAACGTTTCAAAACAAAGACTTTTACACCATAGAAATACCAGGCAAAGAGGGTAGAATCCCCGATTACATTTTGGAAGAGATAAACAAGAACGGTTCTTTGGCAATAAGATTCAATTATAAGGATTTGTCCGCGTTGTATGCTGAGCGTGACATAAAGATTGACGAGACCGCAACATTTGACGAAATCACTGAACTGTGCAAAAAAAAGGATGTGGCAACGATTCAATTGATTGATAGAGGTTTCTATACTCGTATAGAATGTTACGATTCCAACAAGGATATGGTCGGAACGATTCATGTCGGAGCGTTGTATGGCTTGCCAAGAGATATGGAAACGAGGCTGTATCCAGGCAAGACGGTCGCATATACTCTGTAGGGGGAGTTCTATTAGTTACCTGGGGTGTTGCTTTGTACTTTGTAGATTTTCATCCTCACCTCAGCATTTGAATAATTTTGAATTTTTGAATTATTCGCTTCGCAAGTCTTAATTCATAATTCTTAATTAGCTTGTCCTCTGCGTTCGGTTCGTCGAAAATTTTGCTTGAGTTGTCCTTTTGTTGAAGGGAGGGAAAGTTGTCGTTGTGCCGGCAAAAACTTGATGTCGTGTCCTCGAAAACTATAATCGCCGCCGCCGATTGTACAACCGCCGTCGGCGATTATAGTTTTCATGCAGGCAGCGACAAGTTTGCAGCCGATTGCACACAACTTTTACCGCCGAGGCTCCCAGCTTCCCTGCTTGTTGCCTTCAATCCTACGTCGCCTTTTGGAGGGTGGTTACACTGTGGGGCGCGCCACACGGCTTCTTAGTAGCAACCGAAGGTGAATAGAACACTCCTTGAAAGAGAACAAGAGCCGTAAAACTCTATATGATTATGTTATTCTTTAACCTTATGTAAGGTTGCAATTCAGCACATCCTTCACAGAGAAGATTTTACTGATTGCCTCAAATGAGAAGAACTGGCCATCCATGATCATGTAATCTTCTCTCTGCGATTTGCGAAGCTGCTTTATCTCTGGAAACAAGCCCACAGGCACAAGCACCTCACGTCCATCTGTCAGATAGACAGCCATCATTCCTCGTTTCTCATTGAAATCGAGTTTCTTGATACCAAGATTAGTGTCTTTAAATCTGCACATATTCTTATTGTTTTTTATTAATTCGTAAAATATCTACCTTCTTTCCGTTGACAATACGGTCATAGCAATCGTTGATGTAATCATAATGGTTCTCTATGACAGAGAGGATGTCGGCTTCTTCATCAGATGATAACTCTGACCATGCAATCTCAATGCACCTTTCTCCGTTCCTCTCAATCCAAATCTTGGCTACCGTATCACCGATGTGAGTTTTTTTGCTCCCTCGCCTGATAATATGGATATGCCTTCGATTCTCATTGGCATCTGTAGGGAACACAGACAAGATGAAACAGAGGAAATATAGTATTTTACCCATTAATTCTTCTTTTAAAATAATAGCTAATGGTCGGTTGATGCCACTTTCGCTATTGCGAAAATACAATGTTTTTTGAATTATGATTCGCTTTCACTCTTAAAAGTTGCTAATTGCGTGAAAAACGTGGTGTGGTGTAGGCAGAGAATAGCATCTGTTAGACACTTATCGCCTTCGTCGATTGTACAATCGATGGGAATCCCAACCTCCCTGCTTGTTGCCTTCAATCCTACGTCGCCTTTTGGAGGGTGGTTACACTGTGGGGCGCGCCACACGGCTTCTTAGTAGCAACCGAAGGTGCGTACTTTGTAGAGCTTGATGCTGTCGTTGGTATAGGTCCACTCGGGATTCATGGAATAGAGATGGTGTGTCCACCAACTGATTTCGGCTTTGGTATAGACCACTTGGCCGGTGGCAGGATAGTAGTTGGCCGACTTGATGTTGTCGATGCCTTCGAGTGGGGTGAAGGGGGTGAATCGCTGTGTGTCGGTGTCGAAAATGTAAATGCCTTCGTGGTCGGTCACAAGCAACTCGTGGTCGGACACAAAACTGAGTTCATGTCCACCTTCGGTAGGCAAGTCCCAAGTTTGCTGGAGTTCCAGCGTGGGCGAAGTCGTGTCCCAATTCTTCAAGGCGTAGGCACGAAGCTCATCGAAGCCCAGGGCGTAGAGCCGCTGTAGCTTTTCCATCCACACAACACCATGACCAGAATAGAGGGAATCGCGGAACAGCACCTGTTCCGACTTGTCGGCATCATACACCTCCAGACTGTTGCCTCGTGGGTGTGTGGAAAGAGCCACCACGATGCGGTTGCCGGGAAGCATCTCGGCCGAATGAGCCATTGGAACGTGTGCATAGAACAATGGAGCCTTGGTGGCGATGTCGAGCAGCACGGCGGCATCCGATGAAGAGGTAATGAGGAGTTGCTTGCCATCGTTCACCACCTTGCAGTCGTCGAGGCTACGCAGACGGTTTTGGTACTCGGCGGGAAGTTGGTTCTTCGCATCGGTCGAGTTCCACTGCCACACCACTTCACCCTGCTGTGTGTCGGGATTGATTCGCACAATCAGTGCGGTTCGGTCGCCACAGGCCACGATTTTCTCCACAGGTTTGGCCTGTTTGCAGCCCTGTAGCATTGTGGCCACAAACACGGTCGTTAACAAAAACTTAGCTTTCATAATATAAGGATTGGTAATTTGCTGTTAGTCGTCATTCCACTCTCCATCCGTCGCAACGGAACCCTCGCAGGAAATCCGCTACGTCCATGCGCTTCTTGCCGGCCAGCTGCAGGCTTTTCACGTGTATATAACCATCGGGAAGGGCAATGCACAAGTATGTTTTGTTGTCGGTGACGATGGTGCCTGTTGGATGGAGCGCAGATGAAGCCGACTCCATGGCGGTCTTGTATATTTTCAGTGTAAGGTGTTCTCCCTTTTCGTTTGTCAGCTCAGTCCATGCGGCAGGATAGGGCGAAAGCCCTCTGACAAAGTCATGGACACGTTTGATGCCTTTGCTCCAGTCTATCCGACAGGTTTCCTTGAATATTTTCGGCGCAGGACGCAGTGGCTCGTCGTCGCTTGTCAGCTGTTCCTGTGGAATGGTTTTCACCGCCCCCTGCAACAGCATATCTACTGTTTTCACCACCAAATCGCCCCCCAATGTCATAAGGCGGTCGTGAACGGCTTCAACGTCGTCGTCGGGAGCAATGGGAATACGCACTTGGTCGATGATTTCGCCAGTGTCGATTTCATGTTTCAGGAAGAATGTGGTGATGCCCGTCTCGGTGTCGCCGTTGATGACAGCCCAGTTGATGGGAGCGGCTCCTCGGTATTGTGGCAACAAGGAGGCGTGTAGGTTGAAGGTGCCCAAGCGAGACATGTTCCACACGATTTCGGGCAACATGCGAAATGCCACCACAATCTGTAGGTCGGCTTGCAGCGAACGCAGCTCGGCAACAAACGATTCGTCCTTCAAGCGTTCGGGCTGCAACACTTTCAGCCCGTGTCTTGCGGCATATTGTTTCACGGGCGATGGTTGAAGCACACTGCCGTGCCGACCCATGGGCTTGTCTGGCATGGTTACGACACCTACAATGTTGTAGCCACCTTCCACCAGTCGGCGAAGGCTTTCGACAGCAAAGTCGGGCGTTCCCATATATACAATTCGTAGTTCTTCTTTTTTCATCCTTGGTCTTATAGCAAAATAATGAATGGTAAGTGGTGAAA
>JAUNNV010000034.1 GCA_030531335.1 Bacteroidales bacterium | reverse complement strand
GCATTTTGTTGTGTGGGGATTTGTGCATGGCCTGGCACTATGCGTTCATAAGTTGCTCTTGTCAATCATTCCCAGTTGGAAACAAGAAGGTCGCAGCATGAAACCATATAATAGGTTTTTCTCCACAATTCTGACATTTCATTTTATTTGCCTCACTTGGATTATTTTCCGCACAAGCAATCTTGAAAGCGTCCAAGCGATGTTCCAGCAGATATTCCATAATTTTGACATCGGCACTGTTTGGGCAACCATTGCAGGACAATGGAAAATGTGTGGAATCATCGTGTTCGGCTATCTTGTCATCTATCTGCCCCAAAGATGCAGTTACCGCCTAAAAGAACTGTTTTATTCAATCCCGATTTATGGGAAACTGATTATCAGCGTGCTTGTGTTGTGGGTGATCATACAAATACAAACCAACGACATCGAACCGTTTATATATTATCAGTTTTAGTACCGACCCACGCCCATAGACATACAAACCGACCACATTCCTGTTTGGACATTCGCGAGTTCAAGGCGAAACTGGTCAGTTTCCCTTATCGGGATTGCTTCTTATTCTCCATACCGAGGCCAATATGCCCCCGATGGCCGACTGCATGATTGAGCAAAACACTGATGGCAGACAAATCATAGGCATGAATGTGGGGAAATTGTTCTTGGCCAAGGTCACCGCCAATCCGCCATTCTGCATACCTGTTTCGCAAGAAATGGATTTGGCTATCGACTCATCGTACTTGAACAGCCTGCCAAGAGCGTATCCAAGACCGAATCCTGCACCATGGAGCAACGTACCCGCCAACAACATCAGACTTGCGTATGCAATGACTTGCTCGCGACCTTCTGGAATCATGACGGCAGGAGCAATGCCTGCTCCTGAAACCATGGTGACACAGACCGTCGATATCACCGCACCGCTTTGCCCCATCTTTTGTACGACCTGCGGAAACTTCCAGTTGATGAAAACACCCAACGAAACAGGCACCAACACCATCTCAACCACATTGAGCAACATTCCGACCACATCCACAGCCACATAGCTTCCTGCAAGTATTTTAGTCAGGAATGGGGTCATGAATATGCCCAACATCGTAGAGATGGCTGTCGAAACCACTGAAAGCGAAACGCTGGCACGGCCTATCAGTGCTATCAGATTGCTCGCCATACCTCCGGGGCAACAGGCCACTATGATGAAGCCTATGGCAAGAGCTGGTGGCAGATTCAGTGTCACGGCTATCAACCAACCGAAGAGAGGCATGACAGTGTATTGTGATACGGCAGCAAGAATGACACATCGAGGCTGTTTGAACAGTTCCACAAAGTCGCCTATCTTTAGCGACAATCCCATGCAAAGCATTACCATCGCCAGAGCCCATGTCATCAGTTTTCCCTTGCTGAACCAAAAAAACACATCAGGCCAAAAGTAGCCCACGACATAAGCAAGGATTATCCATGCGGCACAAAGATTCACGAACCAACTTACAATCTGTTTCATTTTTAATGATATGATAAATTTTGAATTACGAATCTTGATTATTCGCCTCGCGAATTTGGGTTACTCCATAATTGTTCACTTCGTTCATCAAGTTTCATAATTCATAACTCTTAATTCATAATCAGGGGCTGTCGGTGATTCCTCAACACACGATGTGGCAAATCTCCATGCCCAAGCAGTTCTATGGGACAGCCAAAGTTTTTCTCCAACCATTCGGCCGATATTTCCGTGTCGGGATGATAGTCCAGGATTTTGTTTAAGCATGCAATGCTTTTCACGTTTTGCAACACTGTGCCTATGTCGTGACTCACCAGGATGATGGCCCGTTCCTGATTGATTTCCTCCAACAAATCGTAAAGTTTCGTCTCGAATTTCCTGTCCAGATAAGTGTTGGGCTCGTCCAAAATCACGACATCGGGATTTGAGATCAACGCGCGACCTAACAGGACTCTCTGTAATTCTCCCCCACTCAAACTTCCTATGTGACGACTTTCCATGCCTTCCATTCCCATTTGTTTGGCTATGACATGGGCTTGCCGTCGTTGCTCCTGCGTGTAACGTTTTATGAGGTGTCCTTGTGGTTTTAAACCGGAAAGGATTACGTCGGCGACGGATATGGGGAATTGTTTGTCTAAGTTGTTGTATTGGGGTAAATATCCGATACGGATGGATGAGACCGATGTCCCTTCGTTGTTGTAATAGCAAATGCTGCCATTAATAGGTTTTATGAGTCCCAGGATGGCCTTCACCAATGTTGTTTTCCCTCCACCATTCGGCCCGATTATTCCCAAGAAGTCATGTCCGAAAATCGTCAAGTTTACATCGCGTAGTACACTTTCGCCGTCAATTTCGATGGAAAGGTGCTGTATGTCGATAATCGGGTGTTTCATTGTAGTGCATTGGCTGTTTTCATCAGCTCATCGGGCCAATGATAATCAAGAGGGTTGATGGGAATAAGTTGTAGTTGCAACTCGTCGGCTATCAGTTGGGCGTGGCGGACATCAAATTCCTTCTGAACGAAAATCACTTTTACTCCCCTTTGTCGGCAAATGGTTATCAGCTCCTGCAGATAGGCGGGCGATGGTTCCTTCCCTTCTTTTTCGATGCTGATTTGTTTCAAGTCGTAGTCGCGTGCGAAATAGCTGAGTGCCGGATGGTATATCAGGAATGTCTTGCCTTTGTCCTTGAGGGCGGTGCGAATGTGCCGGCCGACTTGCCGTATGACATTGGTTAGGCTGTCGCGTCGCGTGGTGTATTCTGTCTTGTGTATGCTGTCGAGCTCACATAGGGCATCGCACACATTGCCGGCGATGATGATGCCGTTCGTGACAGAGCTCCAGACGTGAGGATCCACATGGGAGTCTTCATCGTCTTCATCGTCGGCATGATGATGGTGCCCATGTATCAGGTCTATATGGCTCGACATGTCGAATATGGGGAGGTTGGGGACATTGCTGACGATGCGGTCCATCCATGTTTGTTCAAACCCCACATAGCCTATTCGGAAAAAGGCTTTGCTTTTCCCCAACCCGACCATTTGCTGTGGGGTGGGGTCGTAGGTTTCGGGGCTTGTGCCTTCGGGAACGAAACTTACGACCTTGAAGTGGTTGCCGGCTATGTTTTCCACGAAATACCTCAATGGCTCAATGCTCACCGTGACGGTGGGGCTGGTGGAAGTAGGAATCGGACGGTCGGGGATGAGACTCACAATTCCCCAAGCACCAAGCACCAAAACGACATAGCGGATTAGTTTCCCAATGCTCATCGACACGAGCACTATCAGGGAATTGCTTCGCATCAGGCCAAGAGTGACGGTGATGGCACTGCCAAGAAACGGCACGAAGGCGAAAAACGCCATCCATGCACCACGTCCGCTAATGAAACGTTTGGTCTTCTCTATTTTCTCGTCCGACAATTTGAAAACCTTCTGTACCCATTTCGGTTTTCCAAGAAAGCCCATATAGTAGCATGTCATTCCTCCACTCACGTTGCCTATCATGGCAAACAATATGGTGAGAACCGGATCCATGCCCAAGGCATAGCAAGCCAGCACCAATGCTTCCGAACTGAATGGCAGCACACTGCCCGCGACAAACGAGCCGAAGGTCAGTCCCAAATAGCCCCAAGTGTTGATAAATTCTTCCATACGTTGACTGCAAGAACGACAAAAAAGACAAGTGTGTTTATAATCATAGCGAGCCTCGGGGAAACCGCTTCCTGGTGGGTCACAAAATAAGCGACGAACAATGTACCTGTGACAATTTCCATAAGAACAAACTCCGACAGGTGTTGAGGCAAGGCGACAACCAATGCTACGATATAAACGAAAAAGAAGGCAAGACAGGTGAAAACCAATCGGGTGTGAAGTTGAAAGGAATGAACGGACTTGATGTGGATTGCTACGAAAAAGCCCATCCACAAGGTGGTTGTGGCGAACGTGACGACTTGCTCCATCGGGATGGATGTGTAGTCGAAGAAGTGAATTTGGCGGACTTGACTTGCAAAGTCCATGAAGAACGTACAATCATCCGACAACAACGTGTAGGCAAACATAAACCAGAAAGGCATGAGTATGCCAACGAAGGAGGCCAACAGCTTTTGGATGGTGATGGGCGAGATCTTTGTCAGTCCAAACAACGACAAAGGTAGCAAAAACAACATCGGGGGGAAACACATTGCTCCAACCGTCAAGGCCACGCACATGTTGAAGATTGCCACAGGGGCTTTCTCTCTTGAATAGCAAGCCATAAAGCACAACAATGCAAGCGCATAGGCAAGCAGCGACAACGACCCTTCCTGAAATGTATGCGTTCCTATCATTGCCCCGGAAGTCCACCAAACAAGCAGAAAAGGCGACCAATCGCGTTTTTCCAAAATGTGATAGAAATTGCTGAGACCAGTAACAATCGCGCCACTGACAACAACGACCCCTGCCATCAGCAAGTCGGACGAGGATTGCATGAAACAAATCCATGCCAACAAACTGACAACAGAAAGCATCACCTTCAGGTGGATGCTCAAAAAGAAACTTGTCGATGCAGGAGCTAATAATCTCATCGGCTACAAGTCAAGACCTATGTCCCGGCGGAAATACTTGTCTTGAAACTCAATTTGATTGGCACCGACAAAACTCTGAGCCAAAGCCTTTTCTATAGTATCACCATACGAGCTGACCGCAATGACCCTGCCGCCGTTCGTCAACAACTGTCCGTCCTTCCATGTAGTTCCCGCATGAAACACAATGCTGTCGCTGACCTTGTCTATACCTTGAATAACATAACCTTTGCGATATGATTCCGGATAGCCTCCCGATACGAGCATCACGCTCACAGCCGCACGCTGGTCGATTTCCAACACTCTATCCCTCAGATTCCCTTGGGCCACGCCTTCCAGCAAATCCACAAGGTCGCTTTTGATGCGCAACATCACGCTCTCGGTTTCGGGGTCTCCCATGCGCACGTTGTATTCTATCACCATGGGATCTCCTTTCACGTTGATAAGTCCGAAGAATATGAAACCTTTATAGTCGATACCTTCTGCTGCAAGCCCCTCAATGGTTGGACGGACAATACGGTCGGCCACTTTCCCCATCCACTCCTTGGTGGCAAATGGAACGGGGCTAACACTTCCCATGCCACCCGTATTCAAACCTTTGTCGCCTTCGCCAATCCGTTTGTAGTCTTTTGCTTCGGGCAGTATTTTGTAATCCTTTCCATCGGTAAGCACAAACACTGAACATTCCGTGCCACTCAGAAACTCTTCAATCACTACCGTAGCTGAAGCATCGCCAAACATGCCGCCCAACATTTCCTTCAGTTCCGTCTTGGCTTCTTCAAGGGTGGAAAGAATCAATACTCCTTTCCCCGCACACAAGCCATCTGCCTTCAACACGTATGGGGCTTCGAGGGTTTCAAGAAAGCATAAACCTTCATCAAGTGTGTCGCTTGTGAAACTTTTGTAACGGGCTGTTGGGATGTGGTGCCGCATCATGAATTGTTTCGCAAATTCCTTGCTTCCCTCAAGAGTCGCTCCCGCCTTTGACGGACCAATCACCGGGATGTCGCAGAGTTCGGCATCTGTACGGAAGAAGTCGTAGATGCCTTTCACCAATGGATCCTCGGGTCCTACGACAACCATATCGACCTTGTGGCCAATGACAAACGACTTTATTGTGTTGAAGTCATCGGCTTTCATCGCGATGTTTTCCCCAACACCCATCGTGCCGCCATTACCTGGGGCAACATACAAGTTTTCGACTTTTCGACTTTGTGCTATTTTCCAAGCCAGGGCGTGTTCCCTGCCACCTGACCCTAACAATAATATATTCATGTTGGTGTTCCGAATGGGTCGTTATTTCAAATGTTCCATAAAATATCGGGTCACATGTTCGTACAGATGAACCCTATCGAGACCTCTCATGTTGTGCCCATCACCAGGATACATGAAGAAGTCGGGATGAGTGCCTGCGTCAATACATGAGCGCAGGAAACTGATGCTGTGCTGAGGCACGCACGTGGGGTCGTTGCCCCCTATGATAATGTCCAAACGTCCTTTCAGTCTGCCGGCCTTCAGCTTCAGGTCGGCATTCTTGTAGCCTTCAGGGTTTTGTTGTGGTGTGTCCATGTAACGCTCGCCGTACATTACCTCGTAGTATGCCCAATCAACGACAGGGCCTCCTGCCACAGCAACCTTAAACACGTCGTTGTGTGTAAGCATCAGGTTCGTGGTCATGAATCCTCCATAACTCCATCCGTGAACGCCCAATCGGTTCATATCGACATAACCCTGTTCCCGTAGGAAATCGACCCCTTTCATCTGGTCTTTCATTTCCTCCACGCCCAACTGTCTGAAAATGACATTTTCAAAAGCCAGACCTCGATTGGCACTACCTCTGCCATCTACCGTCAACATCACATAACCCTCTTGGGCCATATAGATGTCCCAGCCTGAAACGCCATAGTTCCTGCTATCCTTAATCATCTGGGCATGAGGACCGCCATATACATAAATGATTGCAGGGTATTTCTTCTTTGAGTCGAAGTTCAAGGGTTTCACAAGCCGATAATACAAGTCGGTCGCACCATCGGCAGCCTTTATGACACCTACGCTTATTTCCGGCACGGCATAGTCCTTAAAGGGATTTTCGGCAGCATGCAGGTTCACGCGCTTTTGTCTTTTATAATTGGATGAGAGCACATCAACATTATAGGGGATGGAGTGCGATGCATAAACATCGAGTAGATATTTTCCACTGACCGATAGGCTCACCTCATGGACACCTTCCGCACATCCCAACAAGTGTGTGGCACCTGTTTTCGTATCCACAGCAAACAAATTGCTTTGCAACGGACTTATCTCGGTGCTTAGTATGAACATTTCTTTGGTTGACGCATTGAACCCCAAAAGCTTCTGCACCTCCCATTCGCCATGGGTGATCTGTTTCATGTCGCCAGTTGTTGTGTCCAGCAGATAAAGATGATTGTAACCGTCCTTTCGGCTTTGATATACACAAATCTTGTCATTCCATGGCAAGAACACCAGAGGGTGTTGAGGCTCCACATACTTGTCGTGCCTTTCCTCATAGACAACATCCTCGCGGACACCTGTTTCCGCATCATAGCGCACTATCTCCGCATGATTTTGGTCGCGGTTTAACTCGATCACATAGATTTTCTTCTCATCGGGAGCCCAACTGATGTTGGTGAAATACCTGTCTGTGGGGTCGCCTGCCTGTAGATAGACAGTGTTGCCTGTGGCCGGATTGAAAATGCCGACTGTCACCTTGTGCGATGTCATGCCAGCCATTGGATATTTCTGAGGCTCTAACGTGGCGATGCGTGTGGCGATGTTCACTTGGGGATAGTCTGTCACCATTGTTTCATCCATGCGATAGAAGGCCAACAGCTTGCCCGAGGGGCTCCAGAAAGTTCCCTTCTCGATGCCAAACTCATTTCTGTGCACACTTTGTCCACACACGATGCCTTCGGGTTCATGAGTCACTTGTACGTTCCTTCCATCGTTGGTCGTCACAAACAGATTGTTGTTCACCGTGTAGGCCAAATGGCGGCTGCATTGGTTCCAATCCTCGTTCGCCGCATTTTGTGCCACTGGCTGCGACCACACCACCTGCTTGTTGCTGAAGTCTATTATCGATCTACCCAAGCTTGTCCTCACCACCGCCAATGTCTCGGCGTATGGGAAAGACAGGTATCTGAAATCTGCGAGCTTGCCTTTATGATTCGCTGCGAGTATGGTGTTTATCTCGTCTTTCGAAATCGTCAGTTTTTCCTTTCCTGAAACTGGGTCGGCGATTTTGACCAAATCCTTTTGAGGCATCACGTACAGGTCGTTCCACCATTGCAGTCCCCTGAGGGTTTGAATGCCTAAATAGTTCCTTCCTCCTGATACCAGATTGTCCAGTGTGAAATGCTTCTTTTCCTGGGCGACCACTCCTACGGTCATCAGAGCGATGAGTGCCATACTTAAAATCCTTTTCATAATGGTGAGTGTTGTTTGCATCATAGTGTTTGTTTCTGAAGGGTTTGTCTTCGGTAAAAGATGTTTGTTGTCTGTCCTCTTGTGCGAACCTTGTGTCTCTCCTTTCTCTCCAAGGTCTTTCCGGCTCATTTCTCCATATCCTTCGAGATGGCAAGCCATCTTCCTTGGGGTCATGAGAGTTTTCAAATTCAGACCTCTCATGTCTTGGACGTCGGAATGAATCATGCTCGTTTCTTCTTGCATCTCTGAAACTGCGTCTTGCGGGTCTTGGTTGCACGTCATTGTCCTCGCCATCGCGAAGCTGCCCCCCATCATTTCTAAAAGCCTTGTATTTGCCCCCGAATATTTGGTATTGACGGAATTCACATTCGAGTGCGCCATTATAGAGAGGAATTTTTTGTGAGGGCTTCAGGCCAATCCTGTCAAAACATTCATAGTGGTAGCTCAGTATCCAAGCGTCATTCCCCATGAATGCGTGTTTGAGCCGTTCGCCTATCATTTCATAAAGTCCAAGCAGATTGTCGGTCGAAATACGTTCTCCGTATGGCGGATTAGTGATAATGATGCTTTTTTCCGTAGGTTGCTCAAAATCCTTGAAATCGCGGGTCTCGAAATGTATCTGGCTCAACACCCCTGCGGCCCTTGCATTGCATCTGGCTATGCCGATAGCCTTTGGATTGACATCGTATGCAAACACATTGCAAGTCATCTTGCGTTCATTCGAGTCGTCATTGTATATTTCTTCCAACAAGTCGGCATCAAA
This sequence comes from Bacteroidales bacterium, assembly GCA_030531335.1. GTDB lineage: Bacteria > Bacteroidota > Bacteroidia > Bacteroidales > Bacteroidaceae > DCGR01. The sequence goes on along the minus strand of JAUNNV010000034.1, from coordinate 11,117 downwards.
ATCGTTCCACCGTTCAAAGGCATAACCTTGGCGGAACACACCAGGAGCAATGTTTTGTGCTATCAGACATGCCTCGATGGGGAGAGTGCCGGAACCACACATCGGATCAATGAAGTCACATTCACCTTTCCATCCCGTCTTCATAATCATACCCGCAGCCAACACCTCGTTCAGCGGAGCTTCCAAGGCTTCTTGTCGGTAGCCACGTCGGTGCAACGATTCTCCCGAACTGTCCAGACTCAACGTACAGTCGGTTTCCGAAATGTGGATGTCCAGCTGCATGTCTGGATTCTTCAGACGTACCGTCGGACGATTTCCTGTTTTTTCCTTGAAATAATCAGCAATAGCATCCTTTACCTTATATGCCACGAACTTCGAATGTCGGAATTCGTTCGAATACACTGTATCGTTCACGGCAAACGTCTTGTCGCAATCCAGATAATCCTCCCAGTGTATGCATTTGATGGTCTCATAAACTTCATCGGCTGTTCGTGCCTTGAACTGCTTGATGGGACGAAGGATGCGTAAGGCTGTTCTTAGACAAAAATTGGCTCGATACATCAGTGCTTTGTCACCGTCAAAGGCCACCATTCGTCTGCCTATCTGCACATTGTTCGCACCAAGCTCTATCAACTCCTGGGCCAATATTTCTTCCAATCCCTGAAAGGTCTTGGCCATCATCGAATACTCTTCCATGTAATATATGTAATTTGGCGACAAAATTACAATATTTATGGGATTTTACAAAAAAAAGCTGAGCACATGGACAAACTCCCCTTCCTTTCTTTGAGGTGTAGGAGTGTTTGTGTTGAGACACATCTCTTGCAAGGGTAAATCGGAAGGTGCTTGTGGTGTAGATGACCAAACGTTGGCCGAATCTTTGGAACAGACACGACTGACGATTGAGCCTATCGTAGTAATGGCAAGAGCTGTTGCTCGAACAGAGTACGCTCAATGAGGCGATAGTGCGGATGGTAAGTAGAGTTATAAATGTCGCTATGATGCGAGGCATAGCGACCTTGCGACAGCATGTGGTCAATGGATTGACAATGAGCCGTAAAATCGGGGAGGGTTGGGTAAAGCTGTTCAGTTTCTTCTACAATCACAGCCCACTCGTCAGCCCAGTCGGTTACTCGGGGAAGGGTGAACTGCCGGGCACTTGTGAGAAAGGCGGAGAAGAAAGTGTCGAGCGGCACCTTACCGCTGACAACTACCGAGAGATTGACACGGTAGAATCTTCCATGCCAACCTGTGAGCTCATAATCGGGGCTGGGATTGGGATCATTGGCTGCCTCCTTACACTCGCTTTCGAGATAGCGGAGCATCAACTGCTCGGCATCAGGGGAATCCGAAAGGATATGTCCTGGCCCAAAGGCATCCTGAAAGAAATTTTTATAGATGTCCTTAAGAGTCGATGCAGGGTATGCAAGCATTTGCCTCTGGACAGCTTGACGGATAGCCTGACGGTCGAATTCCTGTGCCGTGACGTAGGTGAACGAAGTAAGAAGTAGAATGACGATTATGGTTTTGTTCATCGTTTCGGTTTTTGGCAACCTGATATCCAGCTAAAAGCGTTAGTGAACAATAAGTTTTGAGTGGCATCGGTGAAACATTCGTCACCGTGCCCCATGTTGAGATAAATCATGCGGTAGCGGGTGTTGGTCCATACAATCGGGAAATCACCGTGACGCACGATGTCCTTAATGCCCAGCGGATAGTTCCGAGGCGAGAGCGAGAGCAATACTTCCACGTGGGGAGACAGCCGTGGCGAAGGATTCCATTGGTAGTATTCGCTGGCAGGAATGACAAACTCGTGGGGAAGATTGCGAGTGACGGGATGGGTATTGGTGTCGCATTCCACGAGTGCAGCCTGCGGAGGCCAGTTGTTGCAGTAGAAAGATCCGCAGCCCAAAAATTGGTTGAACCAAGGCCAGTGGGTCTGCTCGTTGTTGAAGGCCGAGGCGTGAAAGCCTATCCATCCACCACCTGCTTCCATGTAACGCTCGAATTTAGCTCGTGAGGCACGCGAAGGCAAAGCATTGAGCATCACGACAAGGTCGTAGGTCATTAGCTTTTCCTCGGCGATGGAGTCGAGTGTGGTGCAGACATCGTAGAGGTAGCCTTCGCCATAGGACAGCTTATGGAAGAACTGGAGAGCCTGCTTGTCGAACTCCACGTGAGCCGACTCAGCATCAGGAGCGTAGCAGAACAGTGTACGGAAGCGTGGAGCCTTGGCATAATCAGCGGGGTAGCCGGATTGTTGTGCGTGAGCGATGAGAGCAGCGAGGGTGAATAAGATGATGAAGGGAAAGCGTTTCATTGGTTTGAAAATAGGGATGATAACAATGCCCGAAAATCAAGCGAGGATTTGCTCAACGAGCATAGAGCCATCGGCCAACGAGATGCCGTGCAATTCCACATATTCCACCTTGAGCGAGTTATGGGGATTGGCCTTGACATAGATTTCGGTGAGCAGGCATTCGGTGTCGTTGATGAGAACCTTGCATTTCCACTCGTTGTTGTGACGGAATACAGTGACTATCCGATGTTTGTAAGCCGTGAGCTGCACTTGCGCCTCGTTTGGGGTAATACTGACTACTTTGTAACCATAGGCCATTTTTCGTTGGATAAACGACAGCTCATCCTCCATGCCGGGGCGGTCTTCGTTGTTGTGCCAATACACATGAATGGGCTCATTACAATCGAGCTGTCCGTTGGTGAGATGCACGTCGTAGCACACGATATTGCGATTGGCACTACGCGAAATGTGAAACAAGCGTTCAATAGCCTGACTTTCCAAAGAGAGGATGGTCAGCATGGCAATCACGATTAGAAAACGTAGATTTTGTGCCATTAAAAAAACGAGGATTTCGACAAAGACAAATCAATATTGATAGATATCGTGGACATTCCGCAACAACTTGGTAGGGTCTTGATGGATTAAGATAAATCTATGGGCAATCAACGTAATTATCAACACCCATAAACAGGATTCTTAAACCATCCAAACCTTACCAGGTTGTTCCCCTAATCACAAAAGCAATGCGGATAGTTACGGACAATCATTATACAACGTAATCTTACGTTACTTCAGTAGTAGCGTTGACATCACGGGACAATGGTCGGAAATGTAGCCATTGTCGGGCTTGTCGGCAATCACGCGGTATTTCAGCACCTCGAAATTTTGCGAGGTGAAAATGTAGTCGATCAGTGAGCGTTGCTCAATAGGTCGGCGTCCGAAGCCATGGAAACTCCATGAGGGGCCATATTTCACCGGCGATGTCTGGGCCGTGTATTGCACGCCGCCAGCGATGATGGTTTGAATGGGTTCTGAGTCGGGAGTACTATTGAAATCGCCGGTCAACACTGCAGGCAATCCATTTGAAATGGTTTTCATCCGTTCTACAAGCAACTTGGCACCTTCGCGACGGGCTACCTTGCCGATATGATCCAGGTGCGTGTTGAGTGCGAAGAATTTCTTGCCAGTGGCTTTGTCTTTCAGTATGACCCAGGTAGCCACACGCGGACAGGCCGCATCCCATCCTTTGGGGCCAATGTTCTCGGGATTCTCGCTAAGAGCAAAATCTCCATTGTCAATGAGTTCGAAACGGTTGGTCTTGTAGAACAGTGCACAACGCTCGCCTTTATCCTTTCCGTCCTCGCGCCCAACACCCAAGGCCGTATAGTCGGTGAGCACTTTCTTTAGGTCGGCAAACTGGTCGGGCAACACCTCCTGGGTACCGATTACGTCGGGCTCATAGTAGCGAACCATGGCCGATACGTTGTCCACCCGGTAGGGCCAACTGTTCAAACTGTCACCCGGCGTGTTGAGCCGGATGTTGAATGACATTACGTCGATGCGTGCATCTTGTTTCGGGCAACAAGCCGTAGCCAACATCATGGTTGCCAACACCCATCCATACAAATTTTTATTTTTCATAACGTTTAAGATTAAAGAGTTTTAAATTGCGCAAAAGTAAAGAAAAGAAATTGTTTTTCCAACGTGAGAAATGTTTTTTTTGCAAATAATGTGTGTAATACAACGACATATCGAAAACAAAACCATATCTTTGCGCTGATATAGTTCCCATAAAAGCCAATATTGTGATTTTCAGATGAACAATGATTCCACCGTATCGCACGGTTTGTTATCGAACAATAAAATAAAGTACCATGTGTTGGCCATAGCCACAATGGTGGTGTGGGGATCGACCTTTGCATCGACAAAGACTCTGATACTCAATAGTCTCTTGCCATCCCAGATATTCTTCATCCGTTTTGCCCTTGCTTGGTCGTGCATGATGTTCTTCACACGTGAGCCTTTGTGGGCACATGGCGTGAAGGATGAACTGCGATGTGTAGGCTTGGGCATCAGTGGCGGCAGCCTTTATTTCTTTACCGAAAACACCGCACTCTCCATCGACCTTACTTCCAACGTGTCGCTGATAGTTTGCATAGCCCCTTTGCTCACAACTTTGCTGGTGTATTTGGTGCGGGGCGAGAACGTGTTTTCTCGTTGGGTCGTTGGGGGTACTGTCATCGCATTGGTTGGTGTGGCATTGGTGGTGTTCAATGGCAGCTTCATTTTGAAGATTAGTCCGTTGGGTTCATTGTTCGCTTTCTCGGCGGCCCTGACTTGGGCTGTGTATAGTCTGCAGATACAAAGCTTGGACAAAAAGTATTCCATGGCGTTTGTTACCCGCAAGGTGTTCTTCTATGGTGTGGTCACTATCCTGCCGGTCATGGTTTTCGAACCACATGGCCTTGACTGGTCTGTGCTCTTGCGGGTGTCAGTATGGAGCAACTTGTTGTTTTTGGGGGTGGTGGCCTCAATGGTGTGTTTCCTTGTCTGGAACATCTGCCTCAAACACCTTGGCACCGTTTTGTGTTCCAACTACATTTACCTCAGTCCTTTGATTGCGTTTGTCTTCGCCATTGTCATCCTGCACGAGCAAATCACCTGGATATCGGTGCTGGGCTGTGTGTTGATACTCAGTGGCCTTTATTTCATCGACAAAAAATAAGGTAAGGCAGGCCTATACTATCAAGAAAGGGAGCAATCGAATTGCTCCCTTTCTCAAATAGATGTTTGTGTAGAGGTGATGTTATTCGTCCAACAACAGTTTCATTATCGTGACAGCCGACTTGGTGACGGGGCTGCCGGGACCGAAGATGGCTGCTACGCCTGCCTTGTAGAGGAAGTCGTAGTCCTGTGCGGGGATGACACCACCTGCAATGATCATGATGTCCTCACGGCTCAGTTTCTTCAACTCGTCGATGATTTGAGGAATCAGGGTCTTGTGACCGGCTGCCAAAGAGCTGACACCCACGATGTCAACGTCGTTCTCCACAGCTTGGCGGGCCGATTCGGCCGGAGTCTGGAACAACGGACCCATATCCACGTCGAAACCGCAGTCAGCAAAGCCCGTGGCAACAACTTTGGCACCACGGTCGTGACCGTCCTGCCCCATCTTGGCAATCATGATACGTGGACGACGTCCGTTCTTCTTCGCAAATTCCTCGGTGAGCTCGCAAGCTTTTGCGAAGTCATCGTCTTTCTTACTTTCTGCTGAGTACACGCCTGAAATAGTTCTGATAATTGCTTTATAACGACCAACCACAGCCTCGCATGCATCGGAAATCTCGCCCAGCGTACAACGCAGGCCGGCGGCCTTCACAGCAAGTTCGAGGAGGTTGTTCTCGCTCTTCTTTCCATCCTTGAATTCCTGTACACACTTGGTAATCTCAGCCAGGGCTGCCTTGCAAGCATCCTCGTCGCGGTTGGCGCGAACCTTTGCCAACGACTCTTCCTGTTGCATGCGCACGGCAGTGTTGTCGATTTCCAGGATGTCGATGGGATCCTCATGATCCAGTCGATACTTGTTGGTACCGACGATGGTTTGTTGGCCGGAGTCGATGCGGGCTTGTGTGCGGGCAGCAGCCTCTTCGATGCGCATCTTGGGCAAACCTGTTTCGATGGCTTTGGCCATGCCGCCCAGCTTCTCGATTTCCTGGATGTGGGCCCATGCCTTCTCCACGAGTTCGTTGGTCAAGGTTTCCACGTAGTAAGAACCTGCCCATGGGTCGATTTGCTTGCACACCTGAGTCTCATTCTGGATGAAAATCTGTGTGTTGCGGGCGATACGTGCCGAGAAGTCGGTAGGCAGGGCAATGGCCTCGTCGAGTGCGTTGGTATGGAGCGATTGGGTGTGACCCAGTACGGCTGCCATGGCCTCAATGCAGGTGCGGCCTATGTTGTTGTAGGGATCTTGCTCGGTGAGCGACCAACCCGATGTCTGCGAATGGGTACGCAACGCCATCGACTTGGGGTTCTTGGCACCGAAGCTCTTCACAATCTTTGCCCACAGCAAGCGTCCGGCACGCATCTTGGCGATTTCCATGAAGTGGTTCATGCCGATGGCCCAGAAGAAGCTCAGGCGAGGTGCGAAGGCATCTATGTCAATGCCAGCGTTGACACCGGCACGGAGGTAGTCCATACCATCGGCCAGGGTATAGGCCAACTCGATGTCGGCGGTGGCACCGGCTTCCTGCATGTGGTAGCCCGAGATGGAGATGGAGTTGAATTTCGGCATCTTCTGTGAAGTGTATTCAAAGATGTCGGCAATGATCTTCATGGAGAACGAAGGCGGATATATATAGGTGTTGCGCACCATGAATTCCTTCAGGATGTCGTTCTGGATGGTACCGGCCATTTCTTCGAGTTTGGCACCTTGTTCCAAACCTGCGTTAATGTAGAAGGCCAAGATAGGCAACACGGCACCGTTCATGGTCATCGACACCGACATTTTTGCCAAAGGAATACCTTCGAACAGGCGTTTCATGTTCTCAAGGTTGCAGATGGACACACCAGCCTTGCCCACATCGCCTACCACGCGAGCGTTGTCGGGGTCGTAGCCACGATGGGTTGGAAGGTCGAAGGCTACCGAAAGGCCCTTCTGGCCCGATGCCAGGTTGCGGCGATAGAATGCGTTCGACTCTTCGGCGGTGGAGAATCCGGCATACTGACGGATGGTCCACGGACGGAACGGATACATCATCGAGTACGGGCCACGGAGGAATGGAGGAATACCGGCTGCGAAGTCGAGGTGTTCCATGCCTTCCAGGTCCTCTTTCGTATATACAGGTTGGATGTCAATCTGTTCGGGAGTTCTCCAGTTTGCGGAGATGTTGTTGTCTTTTTGCCACTGCTGACCATTCTTGGCCTCGATGCCAGCCAGAATGTCTATATCGTTAAATTGTTTTCTTGACATGATTCTGTTCCTCCTATATTAAATGCCCAGCTTAGCGTTGTATTGCTTGAGTGTTTCTAACTGATTGCTACGAACATGGATGAAGTTTTCGATGCCTTCTTTCTGAAGGTCTTCCATACAAGCGGGTGCGCCAGCCACGATGAACATGGCGCGACCATTCAGAGCCTTGAAGGCAGGAACTGCATATTCAGCATATTCGTCGTCGCTTGAGCAGAGCACCACAATGTCGGCGTTGGCCTTTATGGCGGCCTCGACACCTTCTTCGACCGAGGGGAATCCCAGGTTATCGACTACCTTGTAGCCAGCGGCTGCGAGGAAGTTGCACGAGAACTGGGCACGTGCCTGACGCATGGCCAGATTGCCGATGGTGAGCATGAATGCCACCGGTTGCTTGGCTGCTGCTTCGGTTTGCAAGCGTAGGGTCTCGAACTCGCTTGCAAGGCGACTGCCTTCCAAGGCGGGGATGTTCGACGCTTCGCCACATTGGCAACCACAAGCACATTGGCAACTCATAGGAGTCTTGCCTTCCGACTTCTCGTTGAAGTTCGGGAACTGGTTTGTGCCCAGCATGAATTCCTTGCGCTTGGCGGCGTTGGCATGGCGAGCCTTGTTGGTGTCGTTCACAGCGGTCTGCACCTTTCCAGCCAGCACCTCGCTGAGGAATCCGCCAGCCTCTTCAACGCTGAGGAACAGTTTCCAAGCCTGTTCGGCAATGGCTTTCGTGAGGTTCTCGATGTAGTAGGAGCCACCGGCTGCATCCACAATCTTGTCGAAATGAGCCTCTTCCTTCAGCAACAGCTGTTGGTTGCGGGCGATACGCTCGGAGAAGTCGGTCGGCTTTTCGTATGGCTTGTCGAACGGTGTTACTACGATTGATTCCACGTTCGACAACGCGGCACTCATTGCTTCGGTCTGCGAGCGGAGCAGATTTACGTAGCTGTCGTACATGGTCTGGTTGTATTGGGTAGTGATGGCGCAGACGTTCATCTTGCAGGCACAATCGCACTTGGGAGCATACTGCTTCACAATCTGGGCCCACAACAAACGTGCTGCACGGAACTTGGCGATTTCCATGAAGTAGTTCACGCTGATGCCCATGTTGAACTTGATGCGTCGTGCGGCCTTCTCCACAGGCATTCCGGCATCGACCATCTGTTGGAGATACTCGTTTCCCCAAGCCAGCGCGTAACCGAGTTCTTGGTAGATGTAGGCACCACCATCGACCAATGCCACACTGTTCACGTTGATACAGCGGTACTTAGGCAGTTCTTCCAAAGCCTCGCACAGTTCTTTGCCTGTGGCGATGAGAGCCGAGGTGTCCTTGCCGGCCTTGATGGTCTTCAACATCGGGTCGAAGTTGATGCTGCCCACGCATTCCTCCAAAGGCACGTTCTTGGCCTTGAAGTAGGCAATCAGGATTTTAGCCAGCTCCACGCACTTGCTTAGGCAAGTGTTGAAGTTCAGTTCCACGGCCTTCGGGCAAATACCGTCGAGCAATGCGGCAATGTCGGCGGCGTTCACCAACTCAGCCGGCACGCAGAATCCCAAGGAGTCGATGCCCTTGTTCAGGATGTCGAGAGCCTTGGCATTGGCTTCTTTCACATCGCACACGCTGATGTTCTGGCGAACATACCACAGGTTGTTGTCCTTCTTGTTGCCACGAACAAACGGAAATTCGCCGGGAAGCGAATCTACCGTCTTCAGGCCTTCCAGGTCTTCCTTGCGGTAGAATGGTTGCACGTTGAAACCTTCATTGGTTCTCCACACCATTTTCTTTTCATAATCGGCGCCCTTGAGGTCAACGATTATCTTGTCGATCCATTCCTGCTTGGTAGGGGCCGTAAAGTCAGAAAAGAGTTTTTCTTTACTATCTGCCATAGTCTTTGTTATTAATATGAGGTTTATGATATGTGTCTGTTGTCAATGGATTGTCGTCATAAACTGCGCAAAATTACGAATAACTTTTCATCCTCACAAAAAAAATGCAAGTATATTGCCATTCTATGCACTATTTGCTGTATCTTCGCGCCCAATTTCAAAAACAAAAACTATATGGATTGGCTGTTTCGACTATTTACCGATGTCAACTCAGTAGCCCACATCATTGTGCTCTATGCTTTGGTCATCTCGGTGGGAGTTTTGTTGGGGAAGATAAAGTTTGGCAACATATCCTTGGGTGTTACGTTTATCCTGTTTGTGGGAATCGTCTGCGGCCATCTCGGATTCACGGGCAATGCGGCCATTCTCGACTTCGTGCAGAATTTCGGCCTCATCCTCTTTGTGTTCTGCATCGGACTGCAAGTCGGTCCCTCTTTTTTCTCGTCGTTCAAGACCGGCGGCTTGCGTATGAACATGCTTGCCTTCATGCTTGTGTCACTCAATATCATCGCGACTCTTCTGCTCTACTATGCGTTGGATGGCCGCATCGACATCCCCATGCTGACGGGTATTATGTGTGGAGCCGTCACCAACACCCCTGGCTTGGGCGCGGCCAACGAGGCGTTGGCGCAGATTGGCTATCAGGGTGGACAGATTGCCACAGGCTATGCCTGTGCCTATCCGTTGGGAGTGTTGGGTATCATCACCTCTCTCATCGTTGTCAAGTATGCGTTGCGTATTAATCTCGATAAGGAGAACGAAGAGGTGCGCAACCAAGAGGCCACAGCCGATCCGCACATCCAACCGTTTATGATGCATCTTGAGTTGCGCAACCAGGCTCTCGATGGCATGAAGCTGGGCGATGTCAAGAAACTCATCGGACGCGATTTCATTATTTCACGCATCCTTCAAAATGGCCATGTGACAATCCCCGACAAGGACACGGTGCTCCTCATGGGCAATCAGATGTTTTGCGTGTGCGCCCAAACCGACAAGGATGCCATCACGGCTTTCATCGGCGCACAGATAACGGTCGATTGGCAAAAGCAGGACATGCCGATGGTGTCGCGACGCATCCTCGTGACCCGTTCCAAACTGAATGGCAAGACCATTGGAGAACTCCATCTTCGTACGCTCTACGGAATCAACGTCACACGTATCAATCGTTCTGGTACGGACATATTCGCCACTCACGACCTTACCATCCAGGTGGGCGATCGTGTGATGTGCGTCGGCCCACAGGATGCCGTTGACCGCGTGGCGCGCAAGCTGGGCAATGAGTTGCAGCGGTTAGACCATCCCAACATCCTCACCATCTTCGTGGGCATTCTTTTGGGCATTGTCCTGGGCAGTTTTCCCATCGCTTTCCCCTTGATGCCCACACCGATGAAGCTGGGTTTGGCAGGCGGCCCCCTCATTGTGGCCATCCTGCTTGGACGCTTCGGCTACAAGTTCAGGTTGGTGTCTTATACCACCATGAGTGCTAACCTTATGTTGCGCGAGATAGGTCTGGCCCTGTTTCTTGCCAGTGTGGGCATCAAGGCTGGAGCAAGTTTCTTCGAAGCCGTTTTCCAAGGCGATGGATTGCTCTACGTGGCTTGTGGAGCTGTCATTACCATTGTGCCGGCACTTGTCGTGGGTTTCTTCGCTCGTCTGCGTTTCAAGACAAACTACTTCACCCTCAGTGGAGTCATCATAGGCGCCACCACCAATGCCCCTGTGTTGCCTTACGTCAATTCACTCACTACAGCCAATGCACCATCGGTAGGCTATAGTACGGTCTATCCGCTTGCCACCTTTCTTCGTATTATCGTGGGGCAGACACTCATTCTCTTCATGGCGTAGCCGCTCCGTGCAACAAGCAAATGGGGTGTCGCTTGGGGGCGGTACCACATATCCGAAGAACGAGCCGTCGCCAGATGTGAAGACACGAGGCAACACGTGTGGCATGATGGCATTTTGTTTTCG
>JAUNNV010000159.1 GCA_030531335.1 Bacteroidales bacterium | reverse complement strand
CAGCCGGAAAGATTTCATAAAAGATTAATTGGAACATTTCAAAACAGCTTCTAAAGTATCGCGAACAATCCAAACGAGGAAACTTTTACAAAAATAAGTTTCCTCGTTTATTTTTGTCCCTCCTCAAATCCGCTCCGTCTTGAAACCTTGACGAACGGCTATCGGATTGAATACAAACGGTTGCAGTCGGCGAATCTCAAAAAGAAGAGGAATGTGCTTGCGTCTTGAAGTGCATCACACTGCGAACCGTCATTGACTCATCGGCCGCACTGAGATAAGTCATCGAAAAACGTTTTCCACCCGGCTCTACATTCAGCACCACATGCCCACCATCGAACGATGCTGGTGCGACATCCTTCATCCAAGGTGCCGCCTCGTCGGTGGCACGTCGTTCGGCCGGCATCACACCTGGGCAAACAATCCTGTCGCCCGGATAAATGGTGCGATCGGTCAGCCGTTCCATCACAGGAGCCACATTGTGTCGTTGGCACCACACACAGCTTGCATAAACCTGAGCCCGAAGGGTGGAAACCAGTTTCGTCGGCATGGAATAATGGCCATGATGGTTGATCTTCGCCACGTTCACCGACCCACAAGCCTCGGCAAGCGCATCTTCTATCTCAAAGGTGGTTCCATCGGCCAGTGTCCAATGGTCGGAGAAGTCGCCGGCCGTAAAGAAACGGAATGGCCCATAGGAAACAATCAGACCCAGGCTCATGCCGTTCTCGTTCACCCTTTGCAGGCTACCACTGGCAATACGCTCGGCATACAAGTCGCGAATGGTGCCGTCAGGAGCACAAATCCTGCCGTTTCCGCAAATGTTCCGAATCTGGAAGGTGGGAAAATCGGCTGCGGCATATTGCATGGCAATCTGATTGACTGCACCTAAACGGAACTTCTCTACCAGAAGTCCCCGCTCCTCAATCATCCTCCGATAAAATGTTTGCATCTGACGCACCGTATGCTCGCCATCGTCGTGAAGTGCTATGGGGTCGTCGTAGGTGGGCCAGCAACGGTCTATGGCACGACGAAACGACAAGGTTCTCGCTGCCAGCGCAAAACCGCTCAGATAATAATTGGCGCCACGATACTGTTCCGTTCCGGCATGGAATTCCTCACAACCACAATGGTCGGAATGATAGTGCGACAGCATCATGTAATCCACAACGTTGCCATGCGGATTCACCCGACCCACATAACGTGCAATCCACTCTCCGGCATGACGCCCCTTGTGGGGTAAAAACGGCACCGACGGCTTCTGGTGACCTGTCACGTCGTAGTCGCCACAGTCGAGCAACATGGTCGTACCATCGGGGAGAATGAAAAACAACGATTCGGAAGCCCCCGTATAGATGAAGTGTACTTGAAACTGTCCTTCCATCCAGCCACCCCATTTCTTTCCAACCTCAGCCGAACGAGTGCCTTTCGCAAACAAATCCGACCAACTGCCCATACCCAAAGCCGTAGTCGATGCTACGGATGTCTTGATGAAATTTCGCCTATCCATAAAACACACTTTTTTCCATGGGCAAAGATACAACAAATGTGCGATATGGGAAAAACAAATGACATCGTAAAAAAAACAGATTGGATTTGACGCAATTCACAAATAGTTTTCATAGATTTGCAGGAAATTGAAAATTTAACAATGAAACACAAGAATATGAAAGCAATCAAATTGATTCAACAAAACATGATAATGGTTTGTATGGCAGCATTATGTTCATGTAATGGTGAATTCGGGAAAGTGGCCGCTGTGCTCTCGGATGGAATCGTGGAGCAATCGGAAACCGACATCCACGAACCACCTCAAACCGTGACCGACTACGTTGCCACCCGTAGCGCAGGGGGCATCCACGACTTCTATTCGGAAGGCGATTATTGGTGGCCAAACCCGGAGAATCCCGATGGCCCATATATCCGCAGGGATGGAGAAACAAATCCTGAAAACTTTGTGGCACACAGACATGCAATGATTCGATTCAGTAAAATCGCAGGCAATTTCACCTCGTTGTATCTGCTTACCGGGTCGGAGAAATATGCCAAGGAGGTGGAGCGTCACGCCATGGCATGGTTTGTCAACCCACAAACCCGCATGAACCCAAGCCTGCTCTACGCACAGGCCATCAAAGGCGTTGTCACCGGACGCGGCATAGGCATCATCGACACCCTGCACCTGGTGGAGGTGGCCCAATCGCTCCTGCGCTTGCACGAAGCGGGCGTGCTTTCCGACGAATGTTATGAGGGAACACGTAAATGGTTTTCCGAATACCTTACATGGATGACCACGCACCCCTATGGCGTAAGCGAAATGAACACCAAAAACAACCATGCCACTTGTTGGGCCGTCCAGGCGGCCTCATTCGCAAAATACGTCGGCAACAAGGAGGTTATGGATTCATGCAAGGACATGTTCAAGAACCGCTTCATGGTAAACCAAATGGCCGCCGACGGCAGTTTCCCACAAGAATTGCAACGAACCAAGCCTTTCGGATATTCATTGTTCAATCTGGATGCAATGGCTGCCCTGTGCCAGATACTATCGACACCCGACGATGACCTATGGAACTACACCACCCCCGATGGTAAAAACATGCGAAAGGCACTCGACTGGATTCTTCCCTACATCGTGGACAAGACATCCTGGCCTTACCAGAAGGACGTGATGTACTGGGACGAATGGCCCGTGGCACAGCCCGCCATGGTTTTTGGCTGGCTGGCTTTCCACGACGACCGCTACCTCAACGCTTGGTTGCCGTTCCCACACTTCCCGACCAACGAAGAAGTAGTGCGCAACCTGCCATTGAGAAATCCATTGATATGGATGGACAAGTGAAAATGTATAAACAGAAAACATTGAGAACCAAAGAGAATATTCATTAAATCATAAATGGTTATGATAATTTACGAAAGCAGTTTCATGAAATCGGATAGTAGGGTGGGGCAGAGCGCGACGAAACTCGGGAGGCTTGCTGCCAACCTTATAGTCTTGTCATTGTTTGTCCTGTCACTCCATTCCTGCCAGCAGTCGGCATCAACACCGCAACCTTACGACGTGGCCGCCTACATTTGGCCGGCATTCCACGACGATGCCCGATGGCACGAAATCAACCTGTTTCCCGATGGGAAAGGGGAGTGGGAGTCGATTTACAATGCGGAACCAAAATTCGAAGGACACCGGCAACCACGCACACCACTGTGGGGATATTTCGACGAAGCCGACCCCAAAATGCAGGAAAAGATAATCGACACGGCAACGGAATATGGTGTCAACACCTTTATTTTCGACTGGTATTGGTATGACAACAAGCCATTCCTTGAAGCTCCGTTAAATGCCTTTCTCAAAGCAAGAAACACGGATAAGATGAAGTTCTACCTGATGTGGGCAAACCACACAGCCAACTCCTACTGGGATCGCCATGAGCCGGACAAAAGCAAGGTGTATTGGCACGGAGAGGTGTCGCGCGAAATATTCGATGGTTTCACCGACCATCTTATCGACGACTATTTCCGCCAACCAAACTATTACCGTATCGACGGCAAACCAGTATTCGCAATCTACGAACTATCCACTTTCATCGATGGACTTGGAGGCATGAAGCAGGCAAAAAAGGCATTGGAGGATTTCCGCAACAAATGCGTGGCCGCCGGCTTGCCCGGACTACACTTGCAGGCCATACTGTGGGGACAGATTCCAGCTACGCTCGACGGTGTGCCTGGCGATGCAAACGCCACCCAGAACAACACCATCGACTATTTGGGGTTCAACAGCCTCACCAACTACCAGTGGTGTCATTTCATTCCGCTGAAGGAATATGAGGCGTGGGGCGAAGAGGCAACTGCCAAATACGAACAATTCGCCAGCGATTTCACGGTGCCTTATTTTGCACACGTATCGGTGGATTGGGACAACAATCCACGTTTCCCCGGAAAGAAGCCCCAGACTGCCGTGACAGGTGTAACCCCCGAGAAATTCAAGAAGTTCTTGCTGAAGGCGAAACAATTTGCCGACAACCATCCACAGCAAACCCCTCTTGTCACCATCAATGCCTGGAACGAATGGTCGGAGGGCAGCTATCTGGAGCCCGATACGGAATACGGATACGGATTTTTGCAAGCCGTCAAGGACGTATTCCTAAAAACACCTGCGGCTGGGAACCAACCCTGAACCCGACTATGCGGTGCGGATTTTTGGAATAATGGGGACATGCGAAACTTGAATCAATCAACTGTTGAGGCAAGTAAACCCAAATTCGCTTTACGAAATAAGGAACTTACTGGGCTCTAAAAAAAAATTACAGGCCTCTA
>JAUNNV010000033.1 GCA_030531335.1 Bacteroidales bacterium | reverse complement strand
ATTCAAAATTCTTAATGAATTCGGTTCTGATTCGGGCAGCCTCGGCATGTGCGTCCAGTCCCTCGGCCTTGGCCATCGTCACAATGGTGCCTCCCAAGGCACGGATGCCCTCGTGGGTGAGTTCCTGATAGGTGATTTTCCGCACGAAGCTGTCGGTGTTCACTCCGCTGCACGAGCGTGCCCAGCCAGAGGTGGGTAGTGTGTGGTTGGTTCCCGAGGCATAGTCGCCCGCGCTTTCGGGCGAATAGTTGCCGATGAACACACTTCCTGCAGCCGTTATCTGTTCGGCTATCTGCCAAGGATTCCTCATCGATATGATCAGGTGTTCCGCCGCATAAAGGTTGGCGAAGTCGATGCAATCGTGCCAGTCGGGGAACACCACGAAGCGGCTGTTCTCCAGTGCCTTGGCTGCCAGTTCCTTGCGGGGAAGCTTGTCGAGTTGCAGCTCCAGCTCCGTTTTAGTCTGTTCGGCAAAGGCCTCCGTCAGGCATACCATCACCACCTGCGAATCGGCTCCATGTTCGGCTTGCGACAGCAGGTCGGCTGCGACGAAGGCTGGTACAGCCGTCTCATCGGCCAGCACCATCACCTCTGAAGGGCCGGCGGGCATGTCGATGGCTACAGTGCGGCTCACCTGTTCCTTGGCATTGGTGACATAACGGTTGCCGGGGCCGAAAATCTTATCTACGGGTGCTATCGTGTGTGTGCCATAGGCCATGGCCGCAATGGCTTGGGCTCCTCCCACCTTATATATATTATCGACTCCACACACATTGGCTGCATAGAGCACTGCGGGAGCCACTTTGCCTTGTTTGTCGGTGGGTGTGCACATCACCACCTGTCTGCAACCTGCCACCTTGGCCGGTATGGCCAGCATCAGCACCGTTGAGAAGAGTGGGGCTGTGCCTCCCGGAATATAGATGCCTGCACGCTGGATGGGTACGGCACGTTGCACACATCGCACTCCTTTGCTGGTAGATACCTCCAAGGGTTGGAAACGCTGCGCCTCGTGGAAGATTCGAATGTTGCGTTGCGCTTCGCCGATGGCCTGTTTCAGCTCGTCGGGCACCAGCATGGCTGCTTCTGCCATTTCGGCCTTGCTTACCTCCAGATTCGAGAGCTGCACCTTGTCGATTTCGTATGCCAAGGTCCTCAGGGCCTCGTCGCCATCCTTACGTACACGCGCAATGATGTCGGCCACCCTTTCGGCAATGACACAGTCGTCGGTCTGTGCCCGGCTCACCAGGCTTTTCCACTCCGACCTCGAAGGATTCATGTATGTCTTTAATTCAAAATTCATCATTATCGTAAATTCGCGAAGCGAATAATCTTAATTCAAAATTCAAAATTCGAAATTAATCAAAGCACTATCTTGTCGAGTGTTAGCACCAAGATGCCTTCGGCGCCTATCGCCTTCAACTTTTCTATCACCTCCCACAACACCTCCTCATTCACGACCGTCTGCATGGAGCACCAGTCTTTTTGGGCCAATGGAATGACTGTCGGGCTGCGCATGGCCGGCAAAATGCGGATTGCCTCATCAAGGGCTTCCGTCGGGATGTTGAGCACCAAGTACTTCTTGCCTGTGCCGGTAATGACCGACTCGAATCGTGCCATGAGTTGCCTTGCCACAGCCATTTTCTCCGCACTCAGGCCGGGGGTTCCTATCAGCACTGCTTCCGACTGCAACACTTTCTCCACCTCTACCAGTCCGTTGGAAACCAGTGTGCCACCCGATGACACGATGTCGAAGATGGCATCGGCAAGGCCTGCGGCCGGTGAGATTTCCACCGAGCCCGTGATGGTGTGTATTTCCGCATGGATATTGTGTTTTGCAAAATACTCGTTCAGGATGTTTGGATACGATGTCGCGATGCGTTTCCCATTGAAGGATTCGAGCCCCATGTAGTTGTCGGTCTTCGGAATCGCCAACGACAAGCGGCAAGCCCCGAACCCTAATTTCTTCAGCACTTCCACCTCGTAGCCTCGTTCCGCTACTTCGTTCAGGCCTACTATGCCCAGGTCGGCGGCCCCCATCGAGACTGTTTGCGGAATGTCGTCGTCGCGGAGGAACAAGATCTCCACGGGGAAGTCCTTTGCCCGCATCAGGAACTTCCTCTTTTCATCGGCCACGCACACACCCGCCTCGCGCAGCAAGTCCATGCTTTGTTCGTTCAACCGGCCCTTTGTCTGTACTGCAATTCTTAACATTGGCTATTTTTGTTGTTGTCTATATAAAAAAGAAACGGAAACATGCTGTTGGGCAAGCTTCCGTTATGTTCTCCTGTCGCAGGCACATCCTTACTTACCCCCATCAGAATGCGAATGGATGGTGATGAATCTGATGATGTCTGTCGTTTGTTGTCATGATGATTTCTTCATTTCCGCTTGCAAAATTACACCAAATATTTGTCCCGTCCAACTTTTTGTCCCCCAAACCATCGTTTTTGCTTGGCACCTCGTTGTTTTTTGTCTTATCTTTGCAATAAATATTCATTCGATGGAACAAACACTCAGTCGCATGGAGCTTTTGTTGGGTGTGGAGGCTGTGCGACTCATACAGTCGAGGCGGGTCGCCTTGTTTGGGGTGGGCGGTGTAGGCAGTTGGTGTGCCGAGGCTCTCGTCCGCTCGGGCATCTGTCATCTCACCCTTGTCGATTCCGATGTCGTGGCTCCCTCCAACATCAACCGCCAGCTCATGGCCACCACGCTCACCGTTGGGCAGCCCAAGGTCCAGGCGTTGCGCGACCGATTGCTCCACATCAATCCCCACGCCCACATTGAGGCGCGTCAGGAACGCTTCGATGCCGACACGGCCGCTTCGTTCGACCTCGATACCTTCGACTACGTCATTGATGCCATCGACAGCATCGACAGCAAGATGCTGCTCATCCAGCTTGCTTGCCAGAGCAAGGCCATGTTCTTCTCGTCCATGGGTGCCGCCTTGAAAATGGATGTCACGCAGATCCGTGTGGCTGAGTTCTGGAAGGTGAAAGGCTGTCCGCTTGGCGCGACCCTGCGACGTCGCTTTCGGCAAGCGCGTGTCGTGCCCACCCGGAAGTTCCTTTGCGTGTATAGCGAGGAGCTGCTCCACAACTATCCTACCGCTCCCGACAGCCCTTGTGCACGGGCCAACGGTTCGGCCGTGCACATCACGGGCTCCTTTGGGTTTGCGCTTGCCGGCCTCGTCATCCAACACATTGCCGGTATCAATTCAAGATAATTGCAACTCGCTTGATGAACGGCAATGGGTAATTGAGTTTTGTCGAGTTACTTAGTGCTTGCGTCCAAGGCTTGGATGAAATCGTTGATGATGGCCTCCTTGTCGAAGTGTTCCCAGATTGTCACCACACGCTTGTTGTCGGGACGCTCCACCCATTCCTTGTCAATCATGATGGGAGCAGCGATCACGCGGCTTTTGGCCCAGGAGGGGTTGCGCACAATAGCTGCAGCGGCCATGTCGAAGAGGGCGCGGGTCTTGGCCTCGTCGCTGTAGCCGATGTGTTCGAACAAATCCACGGAATAGTCGCCGAAGCAGCTGAACTCTCCTCCATTGCGGCCGGTAATGGACTTTTGCGCCTTTGGCCCCTTTCCTGCGAAGGTCGATTGGGCATCGGCCTTGCTGATGCGCACGGCCTCCGTACCCATCGATGGGCCACCGTTGACGGTAGCTATCTCAAATTCCACGTTGGTGTCGAGCACGTAATTCATCGAGGGCACATCGTTCTCCAGGTTGTACTCGCCACGTTTGGGGTAGTTGGAGCCCAGCCACACCAGGCGGATGTTGGCACTGATGGACGGATCCTTGCACAAGGCCAGGGCCACATTCGTGAGCTTACCTACGGCCAGCAGCGTAAGCTTGTTGTCGGGGCTTTTCTTCTTGGCTACACTTATGATGAAATCCACGGCCTGCTTGCCATCGAAGTCGGCCTCATCCACATGCGGCCTTATCTCCTCGAACGAGCCAGTGGCACCGGCAATCATGGGAAATTCGCCCATCTTGCCCATCAGGGTTACTACGCGCTCGGCCTCCTTCATTTGTTCGAGCGCATCGCCTCCGGCACGAGTGGCGTTGGTGGTGAGACCCACCAGGTTGAATGTTTCGGAATGTAGCAACAGATAGGCAATGGCGTGTTGGTCGTCGAGCTCGTTGTTCGCATCGGTGTCGAACAGCAGGTCGATTTTCGTACTTTGGTTACAAGCAGTAAGGAACAGACAGCATCCCACCATCAGCGTTCCCATCAGATTGAAGATTTTCATATTCATTGTCGATTAGGGTTAAAAAAACGGTATGGTTTCACAGACAGTGCAAAAATAAGCAAAAATCGCGAAAACCGTAGGAAATTGCCATCCCAAGTGCTGTTTTATTCGAATTTCGCTAAAAAAGACGACATCCTACACTGCATTTCTTTTCGAGAAAGTTTGCACGAATGAAGAATCCGTCATTCCTTTGCGCCACAAGAACTCGCCAAGTCTTTCAACGATGCTGCCTTGTCCGGAAAAAAGGCTGACAACCCGTATGGCTTAAACCCAGGTAGAGTTGACTCAGTTAGACGTGTCCAGACCCTCTTTTTTGTGCTTTTCCGGCGCAAGCGACAAACTCTGTGGAGGGAGTGTGATGACGCTACCCCAAAACTGTTGCCAGACGATACATGAAGAAAGGGATGTCCCTGACCCCTTTCACCTGTGCCTGGAAGCATTTTATCTTTGAGTTCAGTGATTCTGCTGATGCGTTGGTCTTTCGCCCTGTGAAGTAGTTCAGTATCTCATCCTCATAGAACTTTATGGTGTCACGTACAGACTTAACTTCACGCAGAGTACATGCTGCCACTTTCTCATACCACTTCTTGAACTGCTATTTTGCAGTGTCCTTTGTATGTTTCTTGTTTCTGATTTATTGTTGTCCGCTAAACTTTTAGCGGACAACAATAAAATAAAAAAGAATTTGTCGGGGAAATCGAGATATTTCCCATATTCGTGCGCTTTTCCTTGGGCTTGAAGGCAGTCCGATGTACCATGAAGTAGTAAAGCTTGCCGTGAGAAGTCGGCAGAGATCATGGTACTGAAAGTACGTGTGCCTATAGGAGAGTAGAAGTGGCGTTAGTTGAAGGGGTAGCTGCAAACAACTTGCCACACATCGTGAATTGAGACAACGCGAAACCGCCGTATGAAGAACCGCTTGTGCGGAAACACGAGAGGTCGCTAAACGTGAAAGTAGGCAATGATCGCCCACGATTAACGTTTACTTCCTACCCGATTTTTCCAAGCCATCCTTGGGATCCATCCGAAAAAGAAATCACCGATTGTTTCCACTTTCCGAATGATTATGTTACTTTTGCAGCACGAAAGCAAACCTCCTACCTCAATGTGTGGTAGCCAAAACACCCTTCGCAAAATGAAAACAATCGAACACAAACCCAACAGCATCTACAAAGGACATGTAGTGGATGTCGTCAAGCATGAGATTTTCGACGGAGCCATTCACGTGTCCAAAGGCATCATCAGCCACATAGAACGCTGTGCCGACGTGACCGCCAACGCCCCCTACTACCTACCCGGATTCATCGACAGCCACGTACACATAGAGAGCAGCATGATGCTGCCTTCCGAATTTGCACAGGTAGTGACGCGATTCGGAACCATCGGCGTAGTGGCCGACCCACACGAGATTGCCAACGTACTGGGTGTGGAAGGTGTCGATTTCATGATTCGAATGAGCCGCGAGGCCGACTTCAATTTTTGTTTCGGAGCACCCAGCTGTGTGCCCAGTTGCAATGGCGACATCGAGACCAGCGGAGCCGTACTCACCAGCCGCGAAATCGACGAGTTGATGGGACGCGACGACATCGGCCTGCTGTCGGAAATGATGAACTTCCCTGGTGTGCTAAACGCTGACGAGGAAGTGATGAGAAAAATAGATTCCGCGCTGCGACGTGGGAAACCCGTCGATGGACACGCACCAGGCGTTGTGGGTGAGGCGCGACTTCGATACGCTGCCGCAGGCATCAGCACCGACCACGAATGCTCCACCATAGACGAAGGGCGCGAATGTATAGAAAGCGGCATGAATCTGCTCATCCGTGAGGGGTCGGCCGCACGAAACTACGAAGCCCTCAGCCCACTCATCCGCGATTACCCAGACCGCATCATGTTCTGCACCGACGATAGCCACGCGCTAAAGGGACACATCAACAGCATCGTGTTCAGAGCACTGAAAGAGGGGTACGACCTGTGGAGCGTGTTGCAGGCGGCCTGTGTCAACCCCCAGCGCCACTACCACCTCCAATGGGGAATTTTGCAACCTGGCGACCCTGCCACCTTCATCGCCACCGACAGCCTGCAAGGTGATGCCAAGGTGACCGCTACATACGTGAGAGGCATCGAGGTGTTTCGACTTGGTTCGCAACAACTGCCCATCCAAGCCCAAATGCAACCGGCCGAACGACAAATGGCCATGACCGACAAATACCCCAACCGCTTCACGGCACAGCCTGTCACCGCCGACGAAATCAGGCTTGAGCTGAAAGCTGGCGAAACGGCACACATCATCACCGCCACCGATGGCAGCCTACTTACGGGACACGACAAAGTGTGGATAAGTGGGAACCCAATGGACGACGTGCGGCACTATCCATGGAACGAGGTGCAGAAAATCGTAGTCCTTAACCGCTACACCGAACATGCCCGCCCCGTGACAGGACTCATCAGGGGATTCAACATCACCAACGGTGCCATGGCGGCCTCCGTGGCCCACGACTGCCACAACATCGTGGCCATCGGCTCCTCGGACGAGTACATCGTGCGAGCCATCAACCGCATCGTCGAGTTGCAAGGCGGCATCGTTGCCTTGTCGGGCAACGAGCAAGCCGAGCTGGCCCTGCCCATCGCAGGCCTCATGTCGCCACTGAACGGCCATGTCATCGGCCAACGTTGTCAGGAACTGTTAGACATCATCCATCGGGCGGGATGCACCATGCAGTCGCCGCTCATCACCATGAACTTCATGTGCCTGCCCGTAATTCCAAGCCTAAAACTCACCGACAAAGGATTGTGGGATGCCGACATTTGGCAGTTCACCAACTGCCATTCCTAAACCGTTCCTTATTACATATCGTCTGGCGGCAGTCTCGAATCAGCCGCCGCTGATTCCCCTCAGGAAGCTCCGAACGCGCCTACTTCCGCAAACTTCTCCTTCATTGTCGGATTGTTGCGGGTCAGTTTCTTGATGGTAAGCGATTTTGCCTTCTCATTCGCCAGACGTAGATTATTCTCACTGCCAATGAGGGCTTCCTTTATTTTCTGTAAGTGCTGGATGGACTTGTCAATCTCGCCGATGGCCGTCTGAAACTTTTCGCTGGCCCGGCGGTAGTTGTCACCGAACTTGCTTTGGAAATCGAGAAGCTGGTTCTCAAAGTTTGTCACATCAATGGATTGACTCCGTGCGATGGCCAACTGCTGCTTATACTCCTGGCTTTTCTTGGAAGTCTGCACAAGCAGCGATATAATCGGAAGGAAAAACTGTGGACGGACGACATACATCTTGTCGTACCTATACGACACATCTACGATTCCTCCATTGTAGAGTTCACTGTCAGGTTCCAGTAACGACACAAGTACGGCAAACTCACATCCCTTGGTCTGGCGGTCGGCATCGAGTTTCTTGAAGAAGTCTTCGTTTTTGTGCTTGGCGGCAGTTTCATCGGCCTCGTTTTTCATTTCAAACATAATCGACACATACTCAGTGCCATCATTGGCAAAGTCACGGAAAATGAAGTCTCCCTTGCTGCCACTGGATGCATCGTTATCCTTCTCGAAATAGGCGTTTGGCAATAGCGGACGCATCATTTGGTTGAACAAGGTGGAACAGTGAATCTCTAAAGTCTCACCAATCATCTTGGTTGACATGCGGGTCTTCAAGTCCTTATAGTAGTCCACCTGCTCCTGCATTGTCTTCAATTTCAACTCATACTGTTCCTTCATCGCATTGGCCGTCTGGATTGCTTGTTGCCTCTCCAACTGGACATCGAGTTTCAGTTGCGCAATTGCAGCCTCCATGCAGCGCTTGCCGTCATCGGCCTTACGCTGTTCCTCCATTACCGCCAGTTTCAGCTTGTCCTCGCTCTCGTTGATGGTCGAGTGCAGTGCGACAATCTGCTTGTCTTTGTCGGCAAGTGCGAGTGTCAGCTCGGCCTTTTTCTTTCCTTCAATGGCATTGAGCTCGCCACGTAGCTGTGCGATCTGTGACTCCATCTCCTTGAGAGCCATTTCCTTCCTACCCAACTCGCCCTGAAAACGTTTTTCCACATTTGCGGCGACCAGCTGTTCCTCGGCCTTATGCCGCTCGTGCAGTTCGGATATACGCCGATCGACCTCAGCATGAAACTCTTCATTCTTCACCTGATTGGCTATCGAAGCATAGTCAGCCTCATCTACGACAAACGACTTGTGGCAATTCGGACAAATAAGTTCTTTCATGACGACACAACAGTTCCGTTACAACCACAACGAATATCCTACCGGCTACCTGACCACCGCACCTTAGTAAACGATTTTAAGCCAAGGCATTTTTTCCTTGTGGAATTTCATGTATTCCAAAGGAATGTCGGTGCACAGAAAGTCCGCTCCCACGTAGGCTCCATACACCAGATCGGCGACGGATTGTCCAGGCCACAGGCTTACAATGAGTCCCTTTTCATGTGCTTTCTGCACAGCTTGCCTGCTGCTGCCACTCATGGTGGCACCCAGTCGCTTGATGCCCATTGCCACGCACAAATCTATTGTCTCGTCATTGCAGGGTTTGCCTGTAATCAGCAACAAGTTCTCACAGCCATATTTCTGCTGCAAATAGCGAAGTCCTCGATAATCGCCCGAAGTAAACAGATAAACGGCATCGGCAGGCCTGTTGGCCATCACTTTTTGGTAGAGTTTGTCGCAATAAGCCTCCAGAACAGGCTGCGGATAGGTTTCGACAGGTGTTGTCTTCAATTCAAATTCCACATAGAGGCCTTTCTTGTCCTTTAGCCAATCAAGCAATTCATCGAGGAAAAGCATCTTGTGGCCGCCTTTCGTGTCAAGCTGTCGAATTTCAGCAGCGGTTTTCTGTTCCACCGTACCCATGCCGTTCGTGGTTCGTTCCAACGACGTGTCGTGCGTAATGACCATATCGCCGTCCTTGGTCATCCGCACATCGGTTTCAAAACCTCTGTAACCGGCATCGTAACTGGCTTGAAAAGCCGACATGGTGTTCTCGTCGTGTTCCATACGTCCTCCACGGTGCGAAAACACTCTGATTGTTTGTTCCTGAGCAGTTGCGTAAACAAACAGACAGGCGAAAAAGGTTGTGAAATAAAATCTCTTGTCCATAGCGGTTTTTTGATATAAGTACTCTTGGACAAAAATACGACAAATAGCCGAATATTCCATAAAAATTTTGGATTTGTTTCACTTTTCAATAAATTTGTGACATCATTCAAACGTTACGTATATGAAAACAGTTTCAGAATTTCGGGCAGAGGCTCGTGGACTTTTGGCAGGTCACCTAAACAGTGCCGCATTGATTACATTTGTTTACATCTTGTTTGTGTGGCTGGTAGGCCAAACTCCTACCTTCATCATCGGGCGCCCCGATGAGTTTTTGTTTTATCCATATCTTAGCTGTTCCTTCGTGGTGACTCTTGCGCTGCTGCCTCTCGGTGTTGGTTACGCCTGGGTGTTCCTAAGACACAAAAAGCGGACGGTTCTATTGTCGGATGCAGGCATCAACTCCATGTTCCAAGCCTACCACGATGTGTGGCGCGTTTTGCTGACAATGTTTATAAAGGAAATCTTTGTAATGCTTTGGATGCTTCTGCTGATTGTTCCGGGCATCGTGAAATCCATCAGCTACAGCATGACCTCCTTTGTACTTTACGACTATCCAGAACTTTCTTACGAAGATGCCATCAGGCGCAGTTCCGACATCATGCGAGGCCATAAGATGCAATATTTCCTGCTTGTCCTATCCTTCTTCGGATGGTTCTTGTTGGGCTTCATCACAATGGGCATCGGATTCATTTGGATTAATCCCTATTTCACCATGGCATCCACCGCATTCTATGAAGAGGCACGAGCCGAATACGAGTCATCGCACAATGAGGACAAAGAAGATGAATCGGATTCGAACACATTATCTTAAAACAGTTTTGAAAAGAATTGAAATATTTTTGTATTTCTGAAAAATTAGCCTTACCTTTGCGCCCGAAAAAGATCGGAATGTAGCGCAGTTGGTAGCGCACTACGTTCGGGACGTAGGGGTCGGGCGTTCGAGTCGCCTCATTCCGACACAAAAAAGGCAGTAGAATCTCTACTGCCTTTTTTGTTCTCGCCCTGATTAAGAATTATGAATGATGATTATTCGCTTCGCGAATTGAGGTTATTCCATACATTCATAATTCATAACTCTTAATTCAAAATTATCTCAATTAATGCTTCCAGATGCCTTTTGATACTCCAAGAAGCACATGTAACGATTGACACGAGCTTCTATCTGCGTTTGAACGGCTTGACGCCAAAGGGTTTGTGTCTCAAGGAAATCGCTGAGAGTCTCCAAGCCAGCCTCGTACTGACGCTTGCTGACACGAAGGCTTTCCTTGGCACTATCGACCGACGAATTGGCAAGTTGCAGTTCAAGTTCGGCCTCATCGAGATTGTTCATGGACTGAGTGAGTTGTAGCTGCAACATCTCATTGCTATCAGCCTGCTCCGACTGCGTCTGACTGTAACGGGCACGGGCTGCCAGGACCTTGTTGCGCCCATGGCCAAAATGGAAAACAGGTATCGAGACCTTCACTCCAGCCAACCAACTGCTGCCATCAATCAGTTTCTCGCCGTTGAGCTTGAGGCCATTGGTATATCCAAAGTTTGCCAAAAGCGCAACCTGCGGCAATCGCTCGCTCCACTCCAACTTTATCTGCTGGCGCGCCAATTCCGTCTTCTTCTCAAGCATGCGATATTCCGGACGATTGACAATGTTGGAAGTGTTCTCGACCTGTATTGTGGGAGGGAGTTCCTGGCTCACCAATGGCTTTTCGGTGAGCGGCAAGCCAATGTAATGGCAAAGATTCATCGTTGCCAAACGCACCGCATTCTCTGTCTGGCGTAGTTTCAGTTTGCTTTCGTTCAACTTCACCTGCACCTTCAGCACATCGTTTTTTGTCTTGATACCCTGCTCGAAGGCCTTGACAACCGACCGATACAATTCCTCTAACAAAGCGTTGTAGTTTTGGGCCACATCCTGTAGTTCGTATGCCTTCACCACGTTCGCAAATGCCTGTGAGGTCTTGATGATGATATCCGACTCCGTAAGCCTGACATTCTCACGGCTTATTTCGTTGCCGAGTTTCGCCATGCGGTAGCCCGTAATGATTTTCCCACCCATGTACAAAGGTTGCTGCGCCAACACGCCACCGGAAAAAATCCAACCGAGACGCACATCAAGGTCGAGGCCAGGGAAATAGGCGTTAGTGCCCATGGGCGAACCAGCCGCATCTACAACAGGAAGCAATGCACTTCCTGTGGAATAATTGAACGAAACGTCGTCGTATATACCAATACCCTCCAATGAAATTTTCGGGAAGAAGTTTGCCAGCATGGCATTCTTGTCGTATTTGGATGCCATTTGTTGATGCCGGGCAGCCTGCAAAAGCTTGTTGTTGCTTTTGGCCATCGATATACATTCGGAAATGGTCAGTCGCGTTTGGGCCTGCACAGGAAGCACAAGTAAAGCGACGCATATAAGTATCAACGATTTTCTTTTCATTTCTTGACTTTGATTTTAAAGAACAGTGCATAGAACACAGGAATAAAGAATAAGGTCGCAAAGGTAGAGAACAACAAACCACCCATAATGGCAGCGGCCATCGAGCCAAACATGGCATCGGAAAGCAACGGAATCATGCCAAGGATGGTGGTCAACGAAGCCATCATCACCGGGCGGAAACGGCTTTGGGCACTTTCAATCAGAGCCTTGACAGGTTCCACCCCTGCATTCAACTGGTCTTTTATCTCATCCATCAGCACAATGGCATTCTTCATCATCATGCCTATCAAGCCCAATGCTCCAACAATGGCACAGAACGTAAAGGTTTGCCCCGTAAGCAACATGGCACCCACAATGCCAGGAGCCAATAGAGGAATACCCAACAGGATGATCAGCGGCTTACGATAGCTTTTGAACAGCAGTATCAGAATGGCTATCATCAGCACGATGGCCAAAGGAAGGTTGGCAAACAAGTAGCGCATGGTGGCGTTGCTTGCCTCGCGCTCACCTCCCCAATGCAGCGAATAGCCTTCGGGCAGTTGCAGATGCTCGATGTCGGCAGCAATGGACCTACGTGCGGCCTCGGTTTCGACACCAGCCACTGGCGAGCACATCACGCTTTGCGAACGACGGTTCTTGTAGCGTGGAATGGCCGGATCCTCCCAGTTCACATTCACGCCATCGCTGACCTGCTGCAAAGGAACTGTCTGGAACAAACGTTCTATGAATTCGCTTCGGTCGATCATACCCATGGAAAGCCGCACCAAAGCCTCGTCGTCGATGGCACTGACAATGCGGGGCAGGGTGGAGAAAATAGGCACATTGTCGAGGTTGTCGATGGTTTCACCATTATTATCGACACATTTCATATAGATGGTGTTCTTCAAGATGCCATCGTAGAACGTTCCTACAGGAATACCACCCGTGGCCGACAAAACCGACAAGGCCACATTCTGCCTGTTCAGTTCCGAACGATGCGCAGCCTGTTGGTCGAAACCGATGTTCAGCAAAGGCGTTTTAGGTGCCCAGTTAGTATAAAGATTGCGAACCATCGGCGATTTTTCCATAATGGCGCGGGCACTGTCGGCCAGTTGGTGAAGCACAGCCGGGTCAGGTCCCGAGAAGACTGCCTCGATGGGGTATTTCTTGTACATGATGTTGTAGCGCTTGAACTTCAAGTACGCATCAGGATACAACTGTTCCAAGTGTTGCTGCAAATCCTCATAGTTCTCCTCCAATGCCTTAGGCGACGTGAAGCTTACTATCAGCTCTCCATACGACAACGAGGGGTCTGCAATGCTTCGCACCAAGTTGTAACGAGCCGGAGTGCCGCCTACGGAAGCGACCACATCCGTCACCTCGCTACGAGTGTGCAGATAGCTTTCTATTTCGGCCAAATCCTTCTGCACACGTGTATAATTCGTGCCCTCGGGCAACTTGTATTCCATATAAAGCTGGTCATACACCATGTCGGGGAAGAAACCCTGACGCATGAAACGATAGCCCCAAGCACTGAGCGCGACCAAAACCACGGCTACAATCACCGAAGTCCAACGGTGTTCAAGAGTAAATCTTATCGATTTGCGAAGCACGACGTACATCTTTCCATCGTACAAGGCCGCCTGCTCCTCCGACTGTCGGTTCTTGCTGAAAAATGAGTTCGCCATCAGCGGCACATGCACCAAGGCAAGCACCCAACTCAATATCAGCGATACGGCCAACACGACGAACAAGTCGTGGACATAAGTACCGGCCGTATCGGGCGAAAGGAACACCGGCAGGAATGAGCACACGGCTATCAGGGTGGCGCCCAAAAGCGGACCTGCGGTGCGCCGGCCAATGTCGGTCAACGCCGACATGCGTTCCTTACCTTGCTTCAGGTCTATCAGGATGCCATCCACAATCACAATCGCATTATCGACCAACATACCCATGGCCAAGATGAATGCCGCCAGCGACACGCGCTGCATCGTTCCATCCATGTAGCCTAAAATCATGAGCGAACCGATGACCACCACCACCAGACTAATGCCGATGATTACTCCACTCTTGAAACCCATGGTGAGCATCAGGATGACAATCACAATCACAACCGATTCGAGCAGGTTGATGAAGAAAGTGGAAAGGGCCGACGACACCTGATCGGCCTGATTGAACACCTTGTGGCACTCGATGCCCACGGGGAAACGCTCCTCGTGCAATTGTGCCATACGTTTCTCAACAGCCGCACCCACCTTGGTGATGTCGGTGCCCGAACGAGCCGCTATGGCTATGCCGAGAGCCTGTTGGCCGTTGAAGGTCATGCTGTTTCTTACCGGTTCGTCGTAGCCTTCCGTAATTGTGGCGATGTCGCTCAATCGCAATTGCTCGAATTCGTGTCCTTGGATAATCATGTCGCTGATACGCTGTACAGTCTGCATCTTCCCATCGACAGCCACTCGGACACGGTCGTCGCCGTTGTCGTAATATCCGGCATAATATACTCCGTTTTGGGTATTCAGCGTGTTGAGCACCTCAATCGCGCCGACACCCAACGTAGCCATTTTGCCCAGCTTCAGGCTAATGTTGATGCAGTTATCACGTTCGCCATAAATCGAAATCTTTCCAACCCCTTCGATGCCGCCCAACTCGCGTTTCAACAGTTCCGCATAGTCGCTCATCTGCTGAGGAGAATATCCATCGGCCGTGAGCGCATAGAACATACCATAGACTGCTCCGAAATCGTCTTTTACAGCCACAGAAGCCCCTTCGGGCAAAGTGCTGGCACAATCGTTCACCTTACGGCGCAACATGTCCCAGCATTGCTGGATGTCTTCCTCCCGTACTGTTTTGTACAATTCCACGGTTATCAGTCCGAAGTCGTTGAACGAAGTGCTCGAAATGACCTCCACATCGTCCATTTCGCCAATGGCCTTTTCCAAGGGGTCGATGACCTGCATCTCCATGTCGTGTGCCGAAGTGCCTGGATAAACGGCCGACACCACAGCCATCTTCACCGTTATCTCAGGATCTTCAAGCTTGCTCATGTTGTAAGTAGCCAGCAAGCCACCCACACAGAGAACAGCAATCAGGAAATAGACGAGTTTGCTGTTCTTAAACGCCCATTTGCCTAAATCCATCATAACAAGCCTCCCACATTGGTTTCCGATGTCTTCTCCAACACACGCACCTTCGTTCCCTCACGCAGGCTGTTCACTCCGGCAGTCACAACAATCTCACCGGATTTGAGCCCCGACTTCAATGTGGCGGAACCGTCGTTGTGAAGTGCTTCTACCTCCACTTGTCGCAATTGAACCTCCTGATTTGCATTGAGCACCCACACGCACGTTTTCCCATCCTTCGACAGCAATGCCGTAGCGGGTACGTTCATCTTCTCCACATCGGCCTGCTCCACCGACATTTTCACCACGGCATTCATCCCCGGTATTGGTTGCGGATTGGCATTGGCCGGAATGGCGAGCCGAGTGGTATATAACTGGCTCGCATTGGCCTTTGGCATCATGCTCACCATCGTCAATGGTATCACCACATCTGGAAGCACATCAAACGTAGCCGAGAATTCAAACAAATCCTTTCTTTGTAAATACACTACAGCGGGAATATTGATTTCCACTTCCGACTTGTTCGACGAAATGATTGTAATGACAGGAGAACCTGCGCCCACGACAGTACCCGACTCGAACAGGCATTTCTGCACATATCCATCGTAGGGTGCCGTCAATTTCGTGTCGGCCAATTGGTTTCTCGCATTGTCGAGTTTAGCCTTGATTTGCTGCAACCCATACCGTGCCTTGTCGTAAGCCTCTGCCGTCACCACGCTGTCGGTGTAGAGATCCATGACACGTTTTGCCTTCGACTGCACGTCGTTGTATTCGGCAGTGGTTGCATCAAGCAACACCTTATAGTCCCGGTCGTCCATGACAGCCACCACCTGGCCTTTCTTCACGAAAGAACCCTCTTTCACAAGATAACGTTCCAATCGTCCTGCCACCTTAAACGCGAGATTGGTTGTCTCTGCGGCTTTCACTCGTCCGGGAAACTCATACGACATTTGTCTCCCTACAACCATCACGGTGTCAGCCTGCACCACAGGCACAAAATCATTCTTTTTCTGCTTCGTCTGGCATGAACTACACATTACCATCCCAGCAACAACATAAACCAAAACCTTCTTTGTCCTCATATTTCCTACAATTTATATACACAGTTACAACGAGAAAAGTGGTTCCCAACCTTTTTCCTGTCAGATTATTTTCTTGCTTGATACGACAAAACAAAAGAACATAATTCGACGCAGCAAAGATAAACATAAAATTCAAGGAAAACAACATGCCTGTTCACTTTAATTTATACAGAGGGATCAGGGAACAAAAAATTAGATTAACTTTGCGGCGTGAAAAGAGTCGAGCGACGATATTGATGCCTACAGCAGCCCCGAGTGGCTGAATGTCACGACATTCGCACGATGTTGGATTGCCTATGGCTTGATATGAGAATCGACTCACTAATTGTGCAGTTCTTATGATACGCAAGTTTGATTTTCTCATTATCGGTGGTGGCGTAGCTGGCATGAGCTTTGCCCTGAAAGTGGCCAACAGCGGCAAGGGCAAGGTGGCTATTGTATGCAAGACCACCCTCGACGAAGCCAACACGGCCAAGGCTCAGGGAGGCATCTCATCGGTGACAAACCTAAAGGTCGATACGTTTGAAAAACACATCAAGGACACCATGGTCGCTGGCGACTACATTTCCGACCATGACGCCGTGGAACATGTGGTACGGAATGCCCCTGCCGCCATCGAGGACTTGGTGCGCTGGGGTGTGAACTTCGACAAGAACGCCGACGGCGAATACGACTTGCACCGCGAAGGTGGACACAGCGAATTCCGCATCCTGCATCATGCCGACGATACCGGCTACGAAATACAACGCGGACTGATGGAAGCCGTACACACCAACAAGAACATCACCGTGTTGGAAAACCACTATGCGGTGGAAATCATCACCCAGCATCATTTGGGCATTAAGGTGAACCGCCACATGAACAACATAGAGTGCTACGGCGCCTACATTCTCGACCCCGACACCCAGAAG
Organism: Bacteroidales bacterium; assembly: GCA_030531335.1. Classification (GTDB taxonomy): domain Bacteria; phylum Bacteroidota; class Bacteroidia; order Bacteroidales; family Bacteroidaceae; genus DCGR01. The sequence goes on along the minus strand of JAUNNV010000033.1, from coordinate 3,199 downwards.
GTCGATACATTTCTGAGTCGCGTGACACTGATGGCCACAGGCGGTACAGGAGCAGTATATTCCACCACCTCTAACCCCAACATCGCCACTGGCGACGGCATTGCCATGGTGTATAGAGCGAAAGGCATCGTGAAGGACATGGAGTTCGTACAGTTCCACCCCACAGTGCTCTACAATCCAGCCGAAACGCATCCCGCCTACCTCATCACCGAGGCCATGCGCGGCTATGGAGGCATCCTGCGACTGCCAAACGGCGAGGAGTTCATGCAGAAATACGACAAACGCCTGTCGCTGGCTCCACGCGACATCGTGGCACGCGCCATCGACCGCGAGATGAAGATTCACGGACTGACACACGTATGCTTGGACGTAACCCACAAGAATGCAGAGGAAACCAAGCACCATTTCCCGAACATCTATGCCAAGTGTCTGAGCATCGGCATCGACATAACGAAGCAATACATCCCTGTGTGTCCGAGTGCCCACTACATGTGCGGAGGCATCAAGGTCGATCTGCACGGCGAAAGCACCATCCACCGATTGTACGCGGTAGGCGAATGCTCGTGCACGGGGTTGCACGGTGGGAACCGTCTGGCAAGCAACTCGCTGATTGAGGCGGTGGTATATGCCAAGTCGGCTGCCGAACATGCCATCAAGATGATTGACCAATACGAGATAAACACAAAGGTGCCCGAATGGAACGACGAGGGCACGATGAGCAATGAGGAGAAGGTGCTGATAGCACAAGACATGCGCGAAGTGGGACAAGTAATGTCGAACTATGTGGGCATCGTGCGCAGCGACCTGCGACTGCACCGGGCATGGAAACGCCTCGACTTGCTTTACGAGGAAACGGAGGAACTGTTCAAGCGTGTGAAACCTTCCAAGGACATCTGCGAGCTCCGCAACATGATAAACGTGGGTTATCTGATAACACGCCAGGCAATAGAACGCAAGGAGAGCAGGGGGCTGCACTACACGGTGGATTATCCGAAACATGCCTACGACCAGACGTTGAACCTTACAAACCAAGAATAAAGATGATGGAACCAACATGTAGCCGACAAGGTGTTGAAGGTGGAATCGTACCTCACGGCATCGACTTGAAGTCGGAAATCCGCCGTTTGTGCGGCGAAAAGAACGCTGTAGTAATGGCTCATTACTATACGGATGGCGCAGTGCAGGATGTGGCCGATTTCATCGGCGACAGTTTGGCTCTGGCGCAGAAGGCAGCCACAACGGATGCCGACATCATCGTGATGTGTGGTGTTCATTTCATGGGTGAGACGGCAAAGATTCTGTGCCCACAGAAAACAGTGTTGGTACCCGACCTGCAAGCGTCGTGTTCGTTGGCCGAGAGCTGCAAGGCCGATGAATTCGCCGCTTTTATAAAAGCCAACCCCGGACACACGGTCATCAGCTACGTGAACACCACTGCTGCCGTAAAGGCTTTGACGGACGTGGTGGTGACGAGCAGCAATGCGCGACAGATTGTGGAATCGTTTCCGAAGGATGCTCCGCTGATTTTTGGCCCGGACAAGAACCTGGGCAGTTACATCAATGCCATTACGGGGCGCAACATGCTGTTGTGGAACGGTTCCTGCCATGTGCACGAACGTTTCTCGGCCGACAGCATCGTCGCGTTGAAGCAACAACACCCTACAGCCAAGGTATTGGTACATCCGGAATGTCAGTCAGAAGTAGTACGACTGGCCGACAAGGTGGGCAGCACGGCCGCCTTGCTGAAATACTGTCTCGCCGATGATGCCCAAGTGTTTATCGTGGTCACCGAAAGTGGCATCCTGCACGAAATGCAGAAAGCCGCCCCCCACAAGACGTTCATCCCCGCACCGCCAACCGATGGAAGTTGTGCCTGCAATGAGTGCAATTACATGAAACTGATAACGCTACAGAAAGTGTATGATTGTCTGAGACTGGGCCGACCTGTAGTGGAGGTGGATGCAGAAGTAGCAAAAAAGGCCGTCCGACCCATCAACAGGATGCTCGAGATTTCGGCAAGCCATTACTAATTCTGAATTGCCATGGATTCGCGTAGCGAATAATCTTAATTCATAATTCAAAATTCAAAATTATCATGTTATCGGTTACAGAACTTAACGACAAATTGATTGAGCTCGCTTTTAGCGAAGACATAGGCGACGGCGACCACACCACATTGTGCTGCATTCCAGAGGATGCCATGGGCGAGAGCAAGCTGCTCATCAAGCAGGAAGGCATTTTCGCAGGCGTGGAGATTGCAAAGCAAGTGTTCCACAGATTCGACCCTCAGTTGCAGGTGGAAGTATATATAGAGGATGGAGCTCACGTAATGCCAGGCGACATTGTGATGAGCGTAAAGGGTCGCGAACGCAGTTTGTTGCAGACGGAGCGGCTGATGCTCAACATACTGCAGCGCATGAGCGGCATTGCCACCATGACGCATCGCTACCAACAGGCACTGGTGGATGCGGGCACCAAGACCCGTGTGCTCGACACCCGAAAAACCACTCCGGGTATGCGTATGCTCGAAAAGGAAGCCGTGAAGATTGGTGGAGGCATGAACCACCGCATCGGACTGTTCGACATGATTCTGCTGAAAGACAATCACATAGACTTCTGTGGAGGCGTACACAATGCCATTTCGCGAGCCAAGCAATACTGCAAGGAGCATGGGAAGGACTTGAAGATAGAGTGTGAGGTGCGCGACTTCCGGGAACTCGACGAAGCCTTGGCCGAGGGTTGCGACCGCATCATGTTCGACAACTTCACACCCGAGGACACCCGTCGGGCCGTGGCCTTGGTGGCAGGACGTTGCGAGACGGAGTCGAGCGGAGGCATCACGTTCGACAACATGATACCATACGCCAAGGCCGGTGTCGATTTCATTTCGTTCGGAGCGCTTACACACAGTGTGAAAGGGCTCGACATGAGCTTCAAGGCTGCTGGCAGCGACAAACTGATTATCCATTGATACTTGCCATACTTAATAGACACAGGTATCGACAGCCGACCTTCCGATAAAGCCACGACCTTCTTATCCGCGAAAAACAACGATAAAATATCATCACATATCCCAAAAACATTTGGTGGAAGTGGAATAAACCCTTATATTTGCAACAAATCATTGAAAGGGAGACACTCATCATGGACAATTTGATCAGGTTTGACTGGGCCATCAAGCGCATCCTGCGCAACAAGG
>JAUNNV010000158.1 GCA_030531335.1 Bacteroidales bacterium | reverse complement strand
ATGAATTAAGAGTTAAGAGTTATGAATTAAGAACTGGCGGTAGATGCACGTGCAAAGGTAATAAATAAATTTGGGATAATACTTGTCATTTCCAAACAGTTTCTTGTCATTTCCAACCAAAATGGTCTCTTAATGGGAAATAATATGTACTTTTGCCGTGTCGTATCAGGAGTCCGCCTCGTTCTTGCTCTTCCGCACTGGCCGGTCTGTGATAGGAGGGAAGAACACGTGGTGTCCGCGAGAGTCTATAAACATTAAAACGAAATAAAAGCATGAAGCAGAAATTGTTCTTTATCTCATTTCTATTGACGTTGTTCTTTCCGACGATTTGCAAGGCACAGGAAACATTCAGGAATCCGATTGTATCGGGATTTCATCCCGATCCATCGATATGTCGTGTCGGGGATGACTTTTATCTTGTGACCTCTTCGTTTGAGTGGTACCCCGGGATACCGGTTTTTCATAGCCGTGACCTCATGCACTGGGAACAGATAGGCCATGTGCTGGACAGGCCGTCTCAGCTGGCCATGAAGGAAGGGTTGAGACCGTCGCAGGGATTGTGGGCGCCGACCATAAGACACCACGAAGGCATCTACTATGTCGTCTGTACCGCCCAGGGGGCTGGTGGCAACTTTTATGTCACGGCCGAAAGCCCTTACGGCCCTTGGTCCGAGCCTGTGTTCCTGAAGGATGCTCCTGGCATAGACCCGTCTCTATTCTTCGATGATGATGGGACATGCTGGTACTGCGGATCCATCAACGAAACGCCGAAGGAAGACCGTTACCCTTGTGAGGACCGGATATACATCCAGCAACTTGATGTCAAGGAAGGTCGTCTGATAGGCCCTCGTGCGATCGTTTGCACCGGCCATGCGGTCAATGCCCCATACGCCGAGGCACCTCATGTCTATAAAATCGATGGCAAGTACATGCTGATGATTGCGGAAGGTGGAACGTGGGGCAATCATGCCGTGACGGTATTCAAGTCCGACAGTATCATGGGGCCATACGTTGCCGGGATAGCCAACCCGGTACTTACCCACAGACACCTGGGCAACGATGTCGATATCACGACCATCGGACATGCTGACCTGGTGCAGACAAAAGACGGGCGGTGGTGGAGCGTGATGTTGGGTGTGAGGCCGCTCCAAGGTTATACCATGCTGGGAAGGGAAACGTTCATCACCCCCGTGGAATTCCAGCATGGATGGCCTGTGTTCAATCCTGGTATAGGTCGTGTGCTTGCCGAGGAGCATGTCACGGGGCTTGCATCCTGTCCTTTCGATGTGCTGCCAGACAAGGATGAATTCGATGAGCCTGAGCTGAGGCTCTGCTGGAATTTCTTACGGACACCTTTCTCCCGGTGGCATGAGATCAAGGATGGACGGCTCATCCTCGACCTGCGCAAGGAGTCGGTGGCCGATCTGGCCAATCCGTCCTTGATAGCAAGGCGTATCGAGCATTTTGATTTCCGTGCCTCGACAATCATGGAGTTCGCGCCAAAGAGAGAGGGAGAGGAGTCGGGCTTGATTATGATGCAGAACGAGAAGAACAATTACCGACTGGTGCTGCGCAGGACAGATGGCAAGAACAATATCGCACTTATCAAGACTGACAAAGGCACGACAACGGTTGTGGCCGAGATGCCTTGGAAGGGCAGGAAGGCATGTCTGATGGTTGAGGCGCGTGGACTGGAGTATCAGTTTGCGGTGGGGCAGGACGAGTCGGAGAAGATTCTGTTGGGAGCTGTGCAGGATGCTTCGCTGCTGAGCAGCAATCATGCGGGAGGGTTCATTGGGCCCTATATCGGCATGTATGCGACCTCCAATGGCCAGGACTCCCGCAACCATGTCTCTTTCCTGAGCTTCACCTATTCCGGCGATTCATTCTGAGAAGCACACGAATGTCTTCTCTACAGCCTTTGAACTGAAGCCAACGGCCTCATTGGACCTTGATCAGGATGGAGATTGACAGTCCGGTCAGAAAGCTTAGAAACAGGATGAAATGGATGGGACGGCGCGACCTGAGATGGGCAACCAACGACACGAATGTCAGATAGATGAACATTGTCTGCAACCATCCTGTATCGCCTGTGTCAAGACTCGACAATGGCAGGCGACTCACCGTGCCGGCAGCCTGACGGAGCAGCGTGGCAAGGGTATCGACGACACCGACCAGACAGGCGGGTATGGGTGCGACCCCATGAAACAGCACACATGCCAGGACACCGTAAAGAATGAGCGGCACAAGCAGGGCCGCGACAAGATTGGCCAGCAGGAAGTAGGGTGAGAAGTAATGGAAATAGTGCATCGCCAAGGGGGCGGTACCTGCTTGTGCGGCTATGCCGACCACAACGTTGGAACACATCCATCGGAGGAAAAGGTTGGAGGGCCTGAGCCGTCGGTAGGCCCAAGGAACGAATGTGACGATGGACGTTACAGCCAGAAAGGACAATTGGAACCCCACATCGAAAAGATGGAGCGGATTGTAGCACAGCATGATCAAGGCCGACAAGCTGATGGTGTTGACAGACAGTGCCCTTCGGCCACAGAGCAGGCTGAACTCCATGAGCGTGCACATCAGCACAGCCCTGACCACAGAAGGTGCCAGCCCCGCCACCAAGGCGAAAGCCACCATGGAGGCGGTCGCAAGTGCCCATTTCAGCCAACGTAGGGCGGGATGGCTTCGCAGCGGCCAAAGGACACATTGCAACAAAATCCAAATGAAGCCGATGTGCAGGCCGGAGAGTGCCAACACATGGGCAATGCCGGCATGGGCAAACTCGTCGCGCTGTTCGGGTGTCAACGCTCCCTTGTGGCCTACGGTGAGGGCTGAGATGATGGGGAGATTGGCCGACGAGAATCCCCATTGGGCATATCGGCCGATGATGCGCTCCCGCACACGCAATGCCTTCTGCCGAATGGTCAACGGAGCCACACCGATGCGTTTCCAGTGTTGCTTGGGCACGAACGATTTGCCATGACGCGCTTGTTGGCGAAACAGGATGCGGTCGCCCATGGCCGGAGGAGCCGATAGGGAGTCCTTGACGAAGTAGAGGGTGTAGATGTGGTTGTGGGTGCGGACTGTGCAGCGAAGCGTCTGTTTGGTGGGATGGGGAGGTTCCAGCACGATGCCTGCGTAGCTTGTCCCCTGCTCCAAAGGAGGCAATGTGTCGGTTTGTAGTTGGCGTTGACAAATGAGGCATCCCAGAATGACAAAAAACAGGTTGGCACAAAGGGGGAAGCCACGATTCTGGCGGGGGAAGCCATTGCCTGAGCAGAAAAACGAGACGACAACGACAGTGGCAAGGCCGATGAGTAGGAGGATGGGGGAAATGGGGATGACCTTCCCCAACATGATGCCGACCATGAGGGGAAGCAGCAGTCGGAGTGTCGGCGGCGGTGGTTTCATGCGTCGGCTTAGAGTTGGCGGACGATGTGTGCCAGCAGTTCGTCGTACTGGTCGGGGTGGAACCAGGCGATGTCAGGGTCGCGCCTGAACCATGTCATTTGCTTGCGGGAATAGATCCGGCTGTTTTGTTGGATTTTCGCGATGGCTTGTGGTAGTGTCCAGGCTCCGTCGATGTGTTGGAACATTTCCTTGTAGCCTACAGTGTTGAGCGAGTTGAGTGCGCGGTAGGCCATCAGTTGCCGGGCCTCTTCCACGAGTCCGTCATCGACCATTTGGAGCACTCGCTGGTTGATGCGTTCGTAGAGTTCGTCGCGAGGACGTGTGAGCCCCACCTTGACGATGCGGAAGGGCCGCGGCTTGGTGGTGCGTGTGCGAAACGACGTGTAGGTGCGTCCGGTGGTGTAGCAAATTTCGAGGGCGTGCAGCACTCGTTTGGGGTTTCGGATGTCGGCGATGGCGTGGTAGGCGGGGTCGAGCAGTCGCAATTCGGCTGCCAGGGGTTCCAGTCCTTCTTCGCGATAGCGTTGAAGCAGGGTCTGGCGTGTGAGTTCATCGACTGTGGGAATATCGTCGATGCCGTTGCAAACGGCATCGATGTACATCATGGAGCCTCCTGTGAGCACTACCACGTGGTGTTGGCCGGCCTTGTCGGCCGTCGGGCCGAACAGTTGGTCGAGTGTCGCCAGCACGTCGGCCTCGTAACGGGCGGCACTGTAGGTGTCGGTGAGCGAGAGTGTCCCGACGAAGTAGTGGGGAACTTCCGACAGTTGGCTGGATGTGGGGGCGGCGGTGCCCACTTTCAACTCGCGATAGAGCTGGCGTGAGTCGGCATTGATGATGCACGTGTGGAAGTGTTGGGCCAGTCGGATGCTTAGTTCTGTCTTGCCAACTCCTGTAGGTCCTACGAGTACGACGAGGATGCCCTTCCCCTCGGCCCTGCCC
>JAUNNV010000032.1 GCA_030531335.1 Bacteroidales bacterium | reverse complement strand
AGGCAAGGCCTTCATACATGTTTATATTGCTGCTATGATTCATGATGTAAAGGTACTAATTTCTTGGCAATCATGTATCGTTTAGCAACATGTTTTTGGGTTAGTGTCCGTACACCCTCCTCACAGGGTTTGTCGGTTGCGCCTAATTCATAATTCATATAAAGGTGGCCGGAAAATAAAAATTAGAGGCCGGGAAAAATTCTTTAGAGGCCGGGAAAAAAAACTTGGAGCCCACAATATCGATGCCCTAATTGGCAAAAAATGTTAAAAGAACAGTGCGTGTGTGGATGAAATGAAGAATAATGGATATATTTGCAAAACGAAAACTAAATATGGAAAAAAGTTTTCAGGAAAAGAGTGGATAGTCATTGCCAATGTGTATGGAAAGCCGTTTGAATTTACGAAATAGAATAGTGACAGTAGCTTCGGAATTGTTTGTTACGAATGGAATTAAGAACACTCGTATGGATGACATTGCCGTTGCGTTGGCTATTTCGAAGCGAACGCTTTATGAAACCTTCAAGGACAAGGAAGACCTGCTTCTCGAAATCGTGAGGGATCATTATGTCCAAATGAAGGAATTTTCGCAGGGCATCGGTAGGCAGGAGGGAAGTGTCTTGGAAAAATTGTTCATGGTGTTGCTGCATAATCTGGACGATATGCACAAGGTGAACAAGAGGTTTATACAAGAGCTTCAGCATTACTCGCGTATTGTGGATTTCATGCATGAAGCACAGAAACGCAAGGCTGCATTCACTCATGTTTTTTATGAGACGGGGGTAAAAGAGGGACTGTTTCTCGATGGAATAAATTACGACATTGTCGTTGCGTTGCATGAATACCTGCAAGGGTTTATAGATTTTGTGTTGTATCGAGACTTTGATTTTGCGGAGGTTATGAAAACCATTATTTATATTCATTTGCGAGGCATATCGACCGAAAAGGGAAAACGGATGCTTGAGGAATTTTATAATAGGCTAAAATCAGAAAAATAGAATAGAATGAACCGTTTGAGTGTTTTGATTGGATTGTTATTCCTATGTGTGTGTGCGAAGGCTCAGGACACTTTGCGAATATCGCTGCGCGATGCCATAGAAATAGCATTGAGCGAAAATCCGACAATTAAGATTGCAGGACAGGAAATCGAGTTGAAAAAGACTGCCAATAAGGAATCGCTGGCTGGCTTGTTGCCCGAGGTGAGTTTGGTGGGGTCGTATAGCCGTGTCATCGAAAAACAGTCGTTTGCCATGGGTGGTCAGGTAATTCAGGTGGGTATGCTCAACACTACTTCGGGAGGTGTCAACGTTAGTCTTCCTGTATTCGCTCCGACTCTATGGAGAAGCATCAATCTGACGAAGCAGGATGTGGAACTGGCTGTGGAGAAAAGTCGTGAGAGTCGCCTTGACATGATAAACCAGGTGACACGCGCTTACTACAGCATCATTTTATCACAAGACAGTTACGAGGTGTTGCAGCGTAGCTACCAACAGTCAATAGACAACTATAATGTGATAGCCGCCAAGTTCGACCAAGGAACGGTGAGCGAATACGACAAGATTAGTGCCGAAGTGCAGATGCGCAGCCTTAAGCCTAATGTGGTGGCTGCTGAGAATGCCGTTTCGCTGGCCATGCTGCAGCTGAAAGTGCTGATGGGGGTGGATGGCGATACTTCGATAAAGATTGATGACAATCTGAGGAACTATGAGTACGCTGTGTTCGCCAACGAGGCTCAGGATGCGACCAATGACCTTTCGAACAGCACTTCCTTGCGTCAGTTGGCACTGAACCACAAAATGTTGGAAGAGACCATCAAACTGAAAAAAACAAGTTTCATGCCTACGCTGGCGGCTTCGTTCCAATACATGTACACGAACCTGTCAGAAGATTTAAACATAAGTCATTACCGTTGGATTCCTTATTCCACGGCAGGCTTGACATTGAGCATTCCGTTGTTCAAGGGCAGCAACTTCACTCAGTTGAAACAAGCCAAAATCCAGTTGAAGGAATTGGAACAAACGCAGCTGAACACCAAGCGGCAACTCGACATGCAGGCGCAGAGCTTCCGAAACAACATGCAGTCGAGTACGGAACAGGTTCTTAGTAACAAGGAAAACGTAAACCAAGCCGTGAAAGGACGCGACATTGCCAGCAAACGCTATGAGGTGGGGCGTGGCACCATATTGGAACTGAACAACAGCGAGGTGGCATTGACGCAGGCCGAATTGACATACGTGCAGTCGGTATATGATTACTTGGTTGCGAAGGCCGACCTTGACAAAGTGTTGGGCATAGAGGGCGATTATTTGGTAAAATAAAAAAACACACATAGAATGAAAACGAAACAATTTATTGCACTGGCTTCTTTGGCACTGATGGCATGTGCCTGTGGAAGTAAAGACGAAAACACTTCGACAACTCAGGAGCTTGAACTGCCTAAAGTGAAAGTCACTCGGGTAGAGAGTCGTGTGGTCAATCAAGAAACAGAATATACCGCCAATGTGGAGGGCTATGCCAAGAACAACATCGCACCTCAGGCAAACCTGCGTATCGTGAAGATTCTGGCAGAGGTCGGCGATCGGGTCAGCAAGGGGCAAATGCTTGTGCAACTGGACGATGTGACCCTGAATCAGATGAAGTTGGCGTTCGACAACCAGCAAGTTGAGTTTAGCCGTGTCGATGAACTTTTCAAAGTGGGAGGTGTGAGCAAAAGCGAATGGGATGCTTCGAAAATGAATCTGGAGGTGAAGCAGACGCAATATAACAACGCACTCGAAAACGCGATGCTTCGCGCTCCTATCAGTGGTGTGGTGACAGCACGCAACTATGATGTGGGCGACATGACGGGACAACAACCCGTGTTGGTGCTTCAGCAAGACCAGCCGGTCAAATTGATTGTGAATGTGTCGGAAGAGAAATATCCTTTGCTGAAAAAGGGTAATAAGGTTGGGGTTAGGCTCGACACCTACGGCAATGAGGAGTTTGAGGGCGTGATTTCCATTGTCTATCCTGAGGTGGATGCCAACACACACACCTTGCCGATAGAGATCCAAATGAAGAATGCCGACCGACGTGTCCGACCGGGCATGTTTGCGCGGGTTACTATCTCGTATGGTTCCGAAAGCCATGTGGTCGTGCCCGACCAAGCTGTGGTAAAGCAGGTCGGAGCGGGTGATTATTATGTGTATGTGCTGAAGAACGACGGAACTGTATCATATAATAAGGTGGAACTGGGACGTCGTTTCGAAAGCGAATATGAGATACTTTCGGGCGTAGGTGATGGTGTGATGGTGGTTGTGGCCGGTCAGAACAAACTGGTTGATGGAACGAAAGTAGAAGTGATTGACTAACACACAAAAAACAGATTGTTATGAGTTTGTATGAAAGTGCGGTGAAACGCCCCATCATGACCAGTCTTTGCTTTTTGGCTGTCATGATTTTCGGCGTGTTCTCCTTGGCAAAATTACCAGTCGATTTATACCCGGACATCGAGACCAACACAATTCTGGTCATGACTTACTATTCGGGGGCAAGTGCCGATGATATAGAGAACAATGTGTCGCGACCCATCGAAAACACCCTGAATGCAGTGGAACATCTGAAGCATATCACTTCCACCTCACGCGAGAATGTGTCGGTAATCACGCTTGAATTCGAGTATGGTTACGACATTGATGTGATGACCAACAATGTGCGCGACAAGCTGGATATGATCAGTAATCAGTTGCCCGATGGGTGCAACACTCCATACATCTTCAAGTTCTCGACCGACATGATTCCTATTTGCATCTTGTCAGTGACGGCGAAGGAAAGCAAGTCGGCGTTGTACAAGATTCTGGATGACAATGTGGCTAATCCGCTGGCGCGCATCGACGGTGTGGGCACGGTGTCGATTGCCGGTGCTCCAAAACGCGAGATCAACATCTACATGGATCCGGTGAAAATGGAGGCCTTCAACATGTCGGTGGAGCAGGTGAGCGCGGCAATCGCCGCTGAGAACAGAAACATTTCGGGCGGACAGTTCGATGTGGGTTCCAACACTTATAATGCACGTATTGAGGGCGAATTCTCTCATCCTTCGCAAATGCTCAACATCATAGTGGGCATGAATGGAAACGCCCCCATATATCTGCGCGATGTGGCACGTGTGGTTGATGGGTTGGAGGAACGTTCCCAACGCACCTTTACCAATGGCGAGGAAGGAGCTATGATAATTATCCAGAAGCAGAGCGGTGCCAACTCTGTGGCGATAGCCAATCAGGTGCACGAGGAGTTGCCTCGCTTGCAGAAGCAACTTCCCCCCGACATTAAGCTGGGCATTATCGTCGATACATCAGACAACATTCTCCAAACCGTCGATTCACTGGCCGAGACGGTGGCTTATGCCATGCTATTCGTCGTGATAGTGGTGCTTGTGTTCCTCGGACGCTGGCGAGCTACGGTAATCATCTGCATCACCATCCCGATGTCATTGATTGCGTCGTTCATCTATTTGTATGCCACGGGAGGGTCGCTCAACATTGTCTCGCTCTCGTGCTTGAGCATTGCTATTGGTAACGTGGTCGATGATGCCATCGTGGTGCTCGAAAATGTCACCACCCACATCGAGCGTGGTGCGGAGCCCAAGCAGGCAGCCATTCACGGCACCAACGAGGTGGCCATATCGGTTATCGCCTCTACACTCACCATGATTGCTGTATTCTTCCCGCTCACCATGGTAACGGGAATGACGGGAGTGCTTTTCAAGCAGCTCGGGTGGATGATGTGTATCATCATGACCGTATCGACTACCAGTGCATTGAGTTTCACTCCAATGCTTTGTGCCGAGATGTTGAAGTTGCAGAAAAAGCAGAATGCCTTGTTCAAGAAGGTGTATGGTCCGATAGAACATGCTCTTGACGGGCTTGACAATGCCTACGAACGCTTGATCAATTGGTCGGTTCGTCATCGGAAAACAGTCATTGCCGGTTGCGTGGGGTTGTTTGTTGCCTCCTTCTTGTGCGCATCGGCCATCAAGAGCGAGTTTTTCCCAGCCAACGACAATGCACGAATAGGTGCGACCATCCAGTTGCCGGTGGGAAGCCGCGTGGAGAAGGCCGCCGAGATAGCCGAACAACTTACATCGACTTGGAGACAGCGTTATGGAGATGATTTGAATGTGGTCAATTATCGAGTCGGACAGGCGGGCGAAGACGACAGCTTTTCGAGCATGAGCGACAATGGCAGCCACCTGATATCGTTCAACATGACTCTTGTGCCTTCCGACCAACGTGAGATAGGATTGGCAAGGGTGTGCGACGAGATGCGCGAGGATTGTAGGGCCATCCCCGAAATCGCCAAATATCAAATCAATATGGGAGGTCAGCAAGCAGGAGGTGGCATGGGTGGACAAAGTGCCGCCACATACGAGATTTACGGCTATGACCTCGACGACACCGACCAGGTGGCTCAGGCCTTGGCTGACAGCTTCCGCCACACAAGGGGTGTTTCGGAAGTCGTCATTTCGCGAAGCGATTACCAACCTGAGTATCAAATTGATTTCGACCGTGAAAAGTTGGCTATTCATGGGCTGAACCTCACGACAGCCGCAAGCTATGTGCGCAACAGGATTTATGGTTCAACAGCCTCGCAGTATCGGGAGGATGGTGAGGAATACGACATCCGCGTACGTTATGAACCCGACAAGCGTATCAGCATCGATGACATCGAAAACATGTTGATTTACAACAGTAAAGGCGAAGGCATCAAGGTAAAGGAAATTGCCACCATCGGCATGAATGACATCTTGCCGGCCATTGAGCGTAAGGATCGCCAGCGCGTTGTGACGGTTACGGCCACCTTGATGGACGGCTTTGCCATGAGCGAAGGTGTCGAAGCTGGAAACACCATACTCGAAAGGATGGAAATCCCGGCAGGCGTGTCGGTGGAAGTATCGGGTTCCTATGAGGACCAGATGGATGCCAACCGTGATTTGGGTACGCAGCTTATCCTGATAGTCATCATGGTATTCATAGTGATGGCGGCTCAGTTCGAAAGTATGACCTATCCTTTCATCATCATGATTTCTGTGCCGTTTGCCTTCAGCGGCATCTTGCTGGCATTGTTTGTCACGGGAGCCACACTTAATGTCATGTCCATGTTGGGTGGCATCATGTTGGTCGGTATTGTTGTGAAGAACGGTATTGTGCTCATCGACTACACACAGTTGATGCGCGAACGTGGCATGGGCTTCATTCATGCCTCGGTGGTGGCTGCCCGCAGCCGTCTGCGTCCGGTGCTCATGACCTCCCTGACCACTATTTTGGGAATGCTCCCAATGGCCATGAGTCAGGGCGTGGGTTCGGAAATGTGGCGGCCGATGGGTATTGCCATCATTGGCGGTCTGACCGTGGGCACGTTGATGACCTTGATTTATGTTCCTTCCATGTTTTGTATATTTGGTGGGATAGGTATCAAGCGTCAGCGCAAACGTATTGCCGTGAAGCGCGAGTTGAACGCTTATTACCAAGAACATAAGCATGAGATGACGAAGGCGGCCAAGAAGTGAGGCGAGGAATTCCCCTTCGCCGAGGAAACAAACAGTGTAGAACTTAAAATGAGATTTGACGAATGAAATCCGTATTGATAACCTACGACCAAGCGTTTCAGGAACGTATCGTAGAAACGCTGACATACGCCAACTGCCGAGGATTCAGTTGTTGGCCCCAATTGCAGGGACGAGGCACGAAAACAGGGGAGCCGCACTATGGTTCTCATGCTTGGCCGTCGATGTGCTCCGCCGTGATGACGGTTGTACCCGATGAGAGGGTTGAACCTTTGTTGGCGCGTCTGAAAGCCCTCGACGAGGAAAGCCCGATGTTGGGGCTTCGGGCATTTGTCTGGAACATAGAGCAGACCATCTGATGCCTTCGCGATAGCTTGGTTGACATTTCATGCCAATCAACCCCTTTCCACCTTGCAGGCCGATTTTTTTTTTCGGCCTGTACTTTATTAGTCGTGCTCGTAAGGTATGTATCGATAGGGCACGACCATCTATGTGCCCACCTGTGCGCGTATCATAGGCTATGGAAATATTACTGTCCGCTAAACTTGTAACCTGTTAATTTGATTCTTTCATTTGTCGAACAGCCGCATATATTCATGTAATCCATACGTCAATGATGTAAGAATGCGTCTATTGAAGCCAAAAAGGGAAATACGGCGGCACAGGTGAAAGGAATCAGAGACATCCCTTTCTTCATGTATCGTTTAGCGACAGTTTTGGGTTAGTGTCCGTACACCCTCCCCACAGGGTTTGTCGGTTGCGCCAGGGGAGATTTACCGATATGACTGTCCGTAGTGTCGGAAAATGTCGTCGGTGTTGCCGTATTGGTCGATGTAGGCTTGGTTGAGCCAAGTGGCGAAGGTGGTGATGGAGGTGGCTCCAAGCTCACGATAGTGGTGTATGTCGCTGGCGCATCGTTCGGAATTGTCGGGCCATTCCACCAAGGCGTCGCGTTTCCACGACGAGAACATGGATTCGTCCAGCCAGTATTCGAGCACATGATGCGAATAGCCAGGGAATGCCAGCAGATTGTCGTTCAGGGCCATGTCCTCTTCGGGAGCCAGCGGTTGGGTGTAGTCGCGCTTGATGGGAGCAAACTCCAAGAATATGCCTTCGGAAGCTTTTACCTTCAGCGGAGCCTCTAAGGTTTGGTGATAGGCAATGTGGGCAAGTGTGGCTTCTGGATCGTATTGGCGAAGGAGTTCCAGCAGTTTGTTTTCGAACAGAAGCGATTGCTCCGATGCCGACAAGTTTTCGCACTGCTCGCAATGGCAGGTCATGCCGGTGACATCGTCGGGCCAGAGGTAGTAGCGGTGTGTGGTGGGATGCAACCATGTGAGCAGCTTTTCCAACTGCGGGCGCATGGCCTCGATGGCTTCGTCGGATGAGAAACATGCGTTGTAGCGTGGGGCGCGATGCCCGTCGGCATCCATCATGAAATATTCGGGATGGGGCTCTGCCAGGCTGCGCGGCAGCAGGTATTGCAGGGCGTGCAGCTCATATTCCACATCGACATGTCTCTCTTGGCACATTTGCAGGAATTGTTGCCCCAACTCACTTTTCATGAACACCTCCAGCGAGTCGATAGGCTCCATGAACGTGGCGGCGTGGATGCCTATGAGGTTGATGCCGCTGAGGTCGATGCGTTTCTTCCATTCCTCGATTCCTGCCGAGGCGATGTCGGTGGGATAGACCACCACACCACGTCGTTCGGCCTTTGGGGTCATCCGGCAGGGAAACAGGACTTTGGGTTGGTGGAAGTCGGGCTTCGCATCGTCGGTGGGCTTGAGTGAATACCACACCACATCGCCGTTGGGCTTGAAATCGGCTTGGAACACGCCCATCCAGAATCCTTTTTCCAAATCCATCCCCAAGGCTTGTAGCTCACTCCGGGCAATACTGCCGCCTACCCGATAGCCTGTAGGCGTGAGGGCGGTGTGAAGCTGTAGGGTTGAGAAGTTCCAATCGAAGTTGGACTTTCTGTAGAAACGCGCCTCATAGTCGAGAGTATGGCCGTTGGGATCCATTTCGGCCCCATAGTACGGTTCTTTCATTTCCTTGTCCGAACAGAAGAATATTTCAACCCTGTCCTCGGGCTTCACGTCGTCCTCGCAAGTGTAGGGAGTGGTCAGTGTGAGCGTAGAGTCGTTGACCTCGAAACTGAAATGAAAATGGTTGGCTGTGCTGTGGCAGCAAAAGCGTGTGTCGTTTTCCAATCCCGACCATGGGGCGTACAGGGCGTGGGTCTCGAATCCTTGGCCGATGTCGGTGAATTGGGTGTCGTCAGACGATTGGCATCCTTGAAATGAAAGCGCACAGAACACAAGTGGCAGAAGGTGAAAGAATTGTCTCATACAATTATTATGATTAAGAATTAGAATTATGAAGCGGGTTGAACATGGAGTATGATGATTCCCAACCCGGATCCGTGCCGCAAATATAAGGAAATATTGTTAAAAACACGATTTGTTGTTGGAAAATCCATAATGAAGTGATTTTCTTGTTAATTTTGCAACATAAAATAATCATGTAATTGTCAACGGTTCTACATTCTTCATTCAAAACACATAATTATCATGATGGAAACTATTAAAATTTCGTTCGACTCGATAGCCGAGACCTCTCATCCACAGTTCAAGGGGGGCGAGAAGGAACTGCTCGCACACATGTTCTTCGACGGCACAAACCGCATCATGAAAGGAAAGCTTGTACCGGGCGCATCCATTGGCATGCACACCCACGATGCCGGTTGTGAGGTCATCTTCATTACCGCCGGACAGGGTTGCGTGGTGATGGACGGAGTGCGGCAGGCTTTGTCGGCAGGCGACTGCCACTATTGTCCGAAAGGACACGCCCATAGTCTAATCAATAATTCGGCTGCCGACTTGGAGTTTCTGGCGGTGGTGGCGGCACAATGAGGATAGGAATCATAGGGGCAGGTTCCATAGCCTCGAAGATGGCCGACACCATACAGCACTTCCCGGAGATGCGCTATGCGGTGGCCTCGCGCGACTTGGCTCGCGCCCGCACGTTTGCCGACCAATGGGGCTTTGAGAAAGCATACGGGGCGTATGAGGAATTGGTAACCGATGGGAAAGTAGATTTGGTGTATGTGGCCACACCCCACTCGCATCATTTGGCCCATGCGTCGCTGGCCATCGAACATGGCAAGGCCGTGCTTTGCGAAAAGGCCTTCACGGCCAATGCGCGACAGGCCAAGCAGCTTATCAACATGGCCAGGCAACGAGGTGTGTTCCTGATGGAGGCCATGTGGACCCGTTTCATGCCGTTGTCGCAGAAAATCGGCAAGGTGCTGGAGAGTGGGGTCATAGGCGAGCCCCGGATGCTGTCGGCTTCGCTATGCTACGAGGTCAGCCATAAGGCGCGGGTGATGCAGCCGGAACTGTGCGGAGGTGCATTGCTCGATTTGGGTGTCTATGGCATCAATTTCGCACGCATGTATTTCGGAGGCGACATCAAGGAAATCCATTCGTCGTGTGTGAAAAGTGAGGTGGGAATTGACTTGAGAAACAACATCACCTTTGTCTATGCCGATGGGAAAATGGCCACCATCAGTTCGGCCATCGACTGTGCCAGTGACCGTCGGGGTGTCATCTACGGCGACAAGGGCTATCTGGTGGTCGATAACATCAACAATCCACGTCGTGTGGAGATTTTCGACAAGATGCACAAGCGTGTCCTCACCCATGTGGCCGCATCGCGGACTACGGGGTACGAGCACGAGATTTTCGAGTGTGAAAATGCGTTGCGGTTGGGACGTGTCGAGAGTCCAACAATGACCCATGCCGAAACATACACAATCATGCGCTTGATGGACTACCTCCGCAAGGAATGGGGAGTTGTTTTCCCTATGGACAGCGAGTGAAGCTTGCCTGTGACAAACACGACATGACCACTCCTGTGGCATTTTTTTTGTCGTTTCATGGACACTTCCCAATAAAAATATGTAATTTCGCAGCCAAAATTGCCTCGTGCAATTGCTGCCTGGTACGGAAATCGGTACGGAAAATGGATAAGAAACAAATATTATGCTGACAATCAAACAAATCACAGACAACACCGAGAAGGTAATCAGTGGGTTGGAGAAGAAGAACTTCAAGAACGCGAAGGAAACCATCGGGAAGGTAATGGAACTTAACAGCGAACGCAAGAAGTCGCAGGCGAAGCTCGACAACAACCTGGCTGAGGTCAATGCCACTTCAAAGTCGATAGGCATGTTCATGAAAAACGGACAGAAGGACGAGGCCAAGCGAGCAAAGGCCCGTGTGGCGGAACTGAAGGAGCAGAACAAGGGGCTGGAAGCCGACATGAACGCAGCGGCTGAGAATATGCTGCAATTGCTCTATGCCATCCCGAACGTACCTTACGACCTGGTGCCCGAAGGTGTCGGTGCAGAAGACAACCTGGTGGTGAGGAGCAGCCTGCGCGAATGTAAGGAAGGAGACACCGTGGGAAACTGGGACACTGTGGTCGATAATGGCGATGCCAAGGCTCCCCATTGGGAACTGGCGAGGAAATACGACCTGATAGACTTTGACCTTGGCGTGAAGATTACCGGTGCCGGCTTCCCCGTGTATAAAGGCAAGGGCGCACAGTTGCAACGCGCGCTGATCAACTTCTTCCTGGCAGAGGCCAACAAGGCCGGCTATACCGAAATCATGCCTCCTACGGTGGTGAACCAGGCTTCGGGCTACGGCACTGGACAGCTGCCCGACAAGGAAGGACAGATGTATCATTGCGAGGTCGATGACCTTTACCTGATTCCGACCGCCGAGGTGCCTGTCACCAACATCTATCGCGATGTCATCCTCGACGAAAAGCAACTGCCCATCAAGAACTGTGCCTACACTCAGTGCTTCCGTCGTGAGGCGGGAAGCTATGGCAAGGACGTGCGTGGCCTGAATCGCTTGCACGAATTCTCGAAGATCGAGATTGTACGCATCGACACCCCACAGCATAGCGCCGAGAGCCATCGGGAAATGTTGGAGCATGTCGAGAGCCTTTTGAAGAAGCTCGAATTGCCCTACCGCATCCTGCGCCTGTGTGGTGGCGACATGAGTTTCACTGCCGCCATCTGTTACGACTTCGAAGTGTATAGCGAGGCACAGAAACGCTGGCTGGAGGTGAGCTCAGTAAGCAACTTCGACACCTATCAAGCCAACCGCTTGAAATGTCGTTACCGCACGGCCGACAAGAAGATAGAGCTCTGCCATACGCTAAACGGATCGGCTCTGGCCTTGCCACGCATCGTGGCTGCCTTGCTGGAGAACAACCAGACTCCCGAGGGCATACGCATCCCAAAGGCATTGCAGCCTTACACGGGCTTCGACATGATAAGCTGATTTCCTCGACAATACAACATACAACAAAAACACGAAAAACAATGAACAAGATTGTAAGTAAAAAGCAGTTCTCGGAGAAGGTGTTTCAGTTTGAGGTGGAGGCACCGCTCATCGCCAAGTCGCGTAAGGCTGGCAATTTCGTCATCATCCGAGTGGACAAGAATGGCGAACGGATGCCTTTGACCATAGCAGGAGCCGATTTGGAAAAAGGAACTATCCTGCTGGTCGTACAGATGATAGGCGTGTCATCGACCAAGCTTTGCAAACTCAATGCAGGCGACTACATTGAGGATGTCGTAGGGCCGCTCGGACAGCCCACCCACATCGAAAACTATGGCACAGTGCTTTGCGCCGGTGGTGGTGTGGGAGTGGCTCCCATGCTCCCCATCATACAAGCCCTGAAGGCTGCCGGCAACAAGGTGGTGGCCGTGTTGGCCGGTCGTAGCAAGGAACTCATCATCATGGAGGATGAGGTGCGCAAATCGGCCGACGAGGTCATCATCATGACCGACGATGGCAGCTACGGACAGCAGGGAGTGGTGACGGTAGGTATGGAACAGGTCATCCTGCGCGAGCGGGTGGACAAGTGCTTTGCCATTGGTCCTGCCATCATGATGAAATTCTGCTGCCTGCTCACCAAGAAATACGATATTCCTACCGACGTGTCGCTCAACACCATCATGGTGGATGGTACGGGCATGTGTGGAGCTTGTCGCATCACCGTGGGTGGGAAGACCCGCTTCGTTTGTGTGGATGGTCCTGAATTCGACGGCCATCAGGTGGATTTCGACGAGATGTTCAAGCGTATGGGGTCGTTCAAGAACGAGGAACAACAGGAACTGGCCCGCTATCAGCAACAGCAGGGTGCGACAGCCATGGATACGACTGGTTCACCGACCATGAAGGAACTGCTCGACCGCAAGGCACCCTGGCGCGAGGAACTCCGAAAGTCGATGAAGCCCAAGGAGCGTACAGCCATAGCGCGTTGCCCCATGAACGAACTCGACCCGGTGTATCGTGCCACGACACGCACCGAGGAGGTCAATACAGGATATACCAAGGAGCAGGCCATGACCGAGGCGAAGCGATGTCTGGACTGTGCCAACCCTACCTGTATGCAGGGATGCCCGGTAAGCATAGAGATACCTTCGTTCATCAAGAATGTGGAACGTGGTGAGTTTCTTGAGGCGGCACGTGTGCTGAAGCATACATCGTCGTTGCCGGCTGTCTGCGGTCGGGTGTGCCCACAGGAAAAACAATGCGAGAGCAAGTGCATCCACTTGAAGATGAACGAACCGGCGGTAGCAATTGGCAATCTGGAACGTTTTGTGGCCGACTATGAGCGTGAGAGCGGACAAATGCAGCTGCCGGAGCTTGCCCCGAAGAACGGCATCAAGGTGGCTGTGGTAGGCTCGGGGCCTGCCGGACTGAGCTTCGCCGGCGACATGGTCAAGTATGGCTACGATGTCACCGTGTTCGAGGCACTTCACGAAATAGGCGGTGTGTTGAAATATGGCATCCCCGAGTTCCGCTTGCCCAACCGTATTGTCGATGTGGAAATAGACAACCTGCGCAAAATGGGTGTGAATTTCGTGAAGGATTGCATCATAGGTAAAACCATACAGGTAAGCAATCTGGAACAACAGAGCTTTAAGGGCATATTCATTGCATCGGGTGCAGGCCTGCCCAACTTCATGGGCATACCGGGCGAAAACAGTGTCAACATTATGTCGAGCAACGAATACCTCACGCGCGTGAACCTAATGGATGCTTCCAATCCAGAAACCGACACTCCCATCAATCCGGCACATAGCGTGATGGTGGTTGGCGGTGGAAACACGGCCATGGACTCCTGCCGCACGGCCAAGCGTCTGGGCGCCGACCGTGTGTTCATTGCCTATCGTCGCAGCGAGGCCGAGATGCCAGCCCGCTTGGAAGAGGTGAAGCACGCCAAGGAGGAAGGCATAGAATTCCTGACACTCCACAATCCGATAGAGTATATTGCCGACGAAAAGGGTTGTGTGAAGCAAGTGGTGCTGCAAAAGATGGAACTGGGCGAACCCGACGCGTCGGGTAGGCGTAGCCCGGTAGCCATCCCTGGTGCTACCGTCACCATCGACATCGACATGGCCATTGTCGCTGTAGGCGTAAGCCCCAACCCCATTGTGCCGAAGTCGGTGGAAGGTCTGGAACTGGGCCGCAAGAACACCATAGCTGTCAACGAACAAATGCAGAGCTCCATTCCTACGATATTCGCCGGAGGAGACATCGTGCGTGGTGGCGCAACGGTCATACTCGCCATGGGCGATGGACGGAGGGCTGCGGCTGCAATGAACGAGAAACTGAGATGCTGACAACTTGTCAGTGCTGAAAGACGGACTTTTTGTGAAAAACATACAAACGGCGTGTCAAGCTACTGCTTTGGCACGCTGTTTGCTGTTTGTGAAGTGAGAGTTGTTTTAAGGATTAACTAAAAAAACATTATATTATGGGAAAGATTATTGGAATCGACTTAGGTACAACAAACTCGTGTGTATCTGTATTTGAAGGTAATGAACCAGTGGTAATAGCCAATTCCGAAGGCAAGCGCACGACTCCTTCTGTGGTGGCATTTGTGGATGGCGGCGAACGAAAGGTGGGCGACTCCGCCAAGCGTCAGGCAATCACTAACCCAAAACGTACGGTGTTCTCCATCAAGCGTTTCATGGGCGAGACTTACGAACAGGTCCAGAAGGAAATATCGCGTATGCCCTACGAGGTGTCGCGTGGCGAGAACAACACTCCGCGTGTGAATATCGACGGACGTCTCTACACCCCACAGGAAATCTCGGCGATGATTCTGCAGAAAATGAAAAAGACGGCAGAGGACTTCCTGGGACAGGAGGTGACGGAAGCTGTCATCACAGTGCCTGCATACTTCTCCGACTCACAGCGTCAAGCCACGAAGGAAGCCGGACAGATTGCCGGCCTCGAAGTGAAGCGTATCGTGAACGAGCCTACGGCCGCCGCGTTGGCCTATGGCATCGACAAGGCAAACAAGGACATGAAGATAGCTGTGTTCGACCTCGGTGGCGGTACGTTCGATATCAGTATCCTTGAGTTTGGCGGCGGTGTGTTTGAAGTGCTTTCGACCAATGGAGACACCCATCTGGGTGGTGACGATTTCGACCAGGTCATCATTGACTGGCTTGTACAGGAGTTCAAGAACGACGAGGGTGCCGACCTTACTACCGACCCAATGGCCATGCAACGCTTGAAAGAAGCAGCCGAGAAGGCAAAGATAGAATTGTCGAGCTCCTCTTCCACCGAAATCAACCTGCCTTACATCATGCCTGTCAACGGTATGCCCAAACACATGATGAAGACCCTCTCGCGTGCCAAGTTCGAGGCACTGGCTCACGGATTGATCCAGGCTTGTCTTGAACCTTGCAAGAAAGCCATGAACGATGCCGGCTTGAACAATGCCGATATCGACGAGGTAATTCTGGTGGGCGGATCAAGCCGTATTCCTGCTGTTCAGAAACTCGTGGAAGACTTCTTCGGCAAGGCTCCTTCGAAGGGTGTCAACCCCGACGAGGTGGTGGCAGTAGGCGCATCCATCCAGGGTGCTGTGCTCACAGGCGAAAAGTCGGACATCGTATTGCTCGATGTCACCCCACTTACCATGGGTATCGAAACCCTGGGCGGTGTCATGACAAAACTTATCGACGCCAACACCACCATTCCTTGTCACAAAAGCGAGACCTTCTCGACGGCTGCCGACAACCAGACCGCAGTGACCATTCACGTGCTGCAGGGTGAACGCCCCATGGCATCGCAGAACAAGTCCATCGGTCAGTTCAACCTCGAAGGCATTGCTCCGGCACGTCGTGGCATTCCACAGATTGAGGTCAGCTTCGACATCGATGCAAACGGCATCCTGAAAGTGTCGGCCAAGGACAAGGCTACTGGCAAGGAACAGGCCATCCGCATAGAGGCATCGAGTGGCTTGAGTAAAGAAGAGATTGCACGCATGAAAGCCGAGGCCGAGGCAAACGCCGAGGCCGACAAGAAGGAACGTGAGAAAATCGACAAGCTCAACCAAGCCGACTCCATGATTTTCCAAACCGAGAATCAGTTGAAGGAACTGGGCGACAAGTTGCCAGCCGACAAGAAAGCCCCTATCGAGGCAGCCTTGCAGAAACTGAAGGATGCACACAAGTCGCAGGACATTGCAGCCATTGATGCCGCTATCAACGAACTCAACACCGCTTTCCAGGCAGCAAGTGCAGCCATGTATGCACAGAGTGGAGCCCAACAAGAACCTCAGGCAGGTCCGCAGGCCGATGCCCAGAGTGGTGCGGGCAATGCAGGACAGGGCAACGACAATGTGCAGGATGCCGACTTTGAAGAGGTGAAGTAAGTTTGATAAACAAACAATAAACAAAAATAGGAATCCCGTATAACTCAAGTAGTTATGCGGGATTTGCTTTTAGTTAATCTTTGTAAATTTGTGCTTGTTTTCGGATTTTTGTCGTATATTTGCACCAAATCGTTCACGCGACACTTTGGTCGGTAATGTTCAACAAAATAAAAACTCATCTTATAATATACCATATATGGCAGAGGCAAAATACGAAATTCGAAGAAAATGTCCCATCTGTGGTGCAGTGTTTCAAATTCGCACCATCGATGCTGTGTATTGTTCCAAACAATGTTCTGATGTAGCCTACAAAAGGAAGAAGGACAGAGAGGCTAAAGAGGCCAAGTATAAGGAACTGGCAAAGGAGATTCCTGACATTAGAGAATATCTTTCTGTCCAGGAGGCGGTGGCTGTTTACTGCGTCGAACGTGACACTCTTTATCGCGAGATACGCAAGGGCAAGATTCCAGCGGTCAATCTGGGCATGAAACAACTCAGATTGAATCGTGTGAATCTTGAACAACGATACCAACGAAGAAAGAAAGTAAGGAAAGCTGCAAAGAAGCCTATCCCTAAAACTTATAATCTGGAGCCAGAGAATTGCTATACCATCGGTGAAATATCGCAGAAGTACCGTATTCACGACTCAAGTGTGTATGCTCACATCCGCAAGTTCTCCATCCCTACTCGCCAGATTGGCAACTTCGTTTATGCTCCCAAATCAGAAATCGATAAACTCTACAAATCCATCAAGCTATGAAGACTCCAATGAAGCGCACAGTATTCAAGGTAATACTTCGCAAATCCGAATACAAAGAGCAATGGTCGTTGCTCATCGAAAGTTTTCCTGTATTTGTACCAGGCAGAGAAAAACCAATGAGAAAACACGAACCGCTGAACAGATTTATCACTACCCCTATTTTCGACAAGAATAGTTCAGGGCGTACTTTGTCCGATGGCAAAGCCTATTATCGTCCCAAGCGAGATACTAATGACATTATCATGTGCCGTTCACAGAAGGACCAGGAAGCTTGTATATTTGCTGATAACGTCCGCAACTTGCGCCAGCATGAATACGACAATCAAGCATTATACACAGACACTGAAACTGAGCAAGCGGCTCAAAACGAAAGGTCAAGGTGTGATTTTATCAAATATTTTGAGGAATTGAAAGATAAACGCCATAAGAATAGTTCCAAGTCTATTCAGGTTAATTGGAATAGAGAACTGGCTCTTCTCAAATTGTACACAGGTGGCAAACCTATGTATTTCGGTGATATAGACCTCAATCTCATTGAGGATTACAAGGACTATCTGATCAACGCACCACAAGGTGGTAGCAAAAATGGAACCATTTCACGTAATACTGCCGCCACTTATTTCTCTATTTTCAAGGCTGGGCTTCATCAAGCCTTCGTCGATGGCTATCTTACCATCGACTTGGCAGCGAAGTCAAAGAACATTTACTACGAGGAGACTCAACGAGAATATCTTACCTTGGAAGAGTTGAATAAACTTGCTGCTACCCCATGCGATAGTCCAATTCTGAAAAGAGCCGCCTTGTTTTCTGCTCTTACCGATCTTCGACATAGTGACATCAAACAACTCAAATGGAAAGACGTTGTAAAAGATCAAGAGCACTACAGAATACTGTTTACACAGCAGAAGACAAAAGGAGTCGAGTATATGCCGATTTCAGACCAAGCATATCAGCTCTGTGGCGAAAGAGGAGATTCTGATCGTTTGGTGTTTGAAGGATTACAAGATCCTTCCTGAATCAACAAACCGTTGGAGCGATGGATAAAAGCGGCTGGTATAACCAAGCACATCACTTTCCACTGCTTCCGACACACCTATGCAACTTTACAACTGACATTAGGAACAGATGTTTTCACCGTCAGCAAGATGCTTGGTCATAGGAAGGTAACGACCACGCAAATCTATGCCAAAATTGTTGATGCAAAGAAAGAGGCTACAGCTGATGCTATCAAAATAGATTTGTAGTAGGACGAATAACACACATTATATATTATTATAGCAGGTGTCATTAACCCGAATTTGTGGTTAGTGACACCTGCTTTTTTATGCTCCATCGTGCCACATAGCTAATCACGTCAAAAAATGAGTTTATACACTCTGTAGGTCTAATTAGAAAGTCTAATTTTTGTCTGAGCAATTAAGAGTTCTTAAATCGCTGACTTTCAACTAATAAATATTTGGTTATATCTATCAAAAGACCTAACTTTGAACCACGAAACATCCAAAAACCAATAGAAAAATCAGATAGTTTAGACATGGAACAGCAGCAAGTCTCACACTATTGCACACATCCTA
This sequence comes from Bacteroidales bacterium, assembly GCA_030531335.1. Lineage (GTDB taxonomy): Bacteria > Bacteroidota > Bacteroidia > Bacteroidales > Bacteroidaceae > DCGR01. The sequence goes on along the minus strand of JAUNNV010000032.1, from coordinate 1,680 downwards.
TTTGGAATGTCATTCTCGCCAAGGTAACTGCCTTGGAGGAGAAGCTTGACCACTTCCAGCCTGTGATGCAAGTCGAAAGCGTACAGTGGTTGAATATTTCCGAGTTGATTGACTATTTGCCAAACCATCCTGCAGAACAAACTGTGTACGGTTGGACAAGTGCTCGTAAAATTCCTTTTCACAAGCAAGGAAAGAGTATCATGTTCAAGAAGTCAGAGATTGACGCATGGTTGGAAGGTAGCACCTATCGCAAGTCCAAAAAGGACCTGCAAGAGGAGGCTGAAGCTTTCGTCAATGGTAAGCGTAGATAGTCAAGAATCCTTTAATAACATCAGAGACTATGAACATGTTCAATCTCGTGTCACGCTTCTGGCGAGCAGCAGAAGAAGAGGCATTCACGCCCAGTGAAGCAGCCCTTTACTTCTACCTTCTCCATAGAGCTAACACACAAAAGTGGCAGATGCCTATTCGGTGTCCCACAACCACCATCTGTGTCTTTCTCAGCACAACCAAGCAAAATATGATGAAAGCACGCGAAGGTCTCAGGCGACGAGGATTTATCGAGTATCATTCTGGTTCTGGAGCCAATGATATTCCTCAGTACACTCTGACAGAAACTCATTCCGCATTGTCGGGTCAGTTGTCGGATGAGTTTACTCCTCAGTTGTCGGGTCTGTTGTCAAGTCAGCTACCTCTTTATAAGAATAAAGAAAAAGAGATGTCTGCAACTACCGCGCGTACGGAATCCATTTTGAGTTTGGAAGAGTTAGAGAAGACGTTCTTGGAGGATGAGCAATGGCAACAGTCTGTACTCAACCTTCTTCTTGCAAGGAACATCAAAGGCACAACCGTAGAGATCTTGAGAACCCAAATCAGCCAGTTCTTTCTTTACCTGAGAGCGTCAGGCGAAAAAGAAAGGGAAACGAATGACTGCAAGAACTACTTCGTCAACTGGCTGAGCAAACAACCTTTTACTAACCCCCGAGATGGAATCATTAAACCCGACAACCAAGATAGACGTAGAGCGAGTGAAGTCAGCCCTGCTCCATCGGAAGCCTACTACCAGTCGTTTTAATCTGCCTATGACTTCTTCCCAAGTCAAGGACAGCATGAAAGCTGCAGTAATGGCAGAAGTTGAGCGCAGACAGATGAAATTCGCAGAGAGTGACTCTTTGGATAAGCAACTCTCCCTTATGGCTGAGTGGCTAACTACCAACGACCACCGATTCTGCCTATTGCTCTGTGGCAAGTGCGGCAACGGTAAGAGCACTCTTGTCAAAGCACTTCAGAACTTGCTCAATCTGCTTGCACTCCGGGACGAATATGATAATGCCATTGGTTTTGCCATCGTTGATGCCAGAGAAATCGCCTGGATGTGCCGTGACCGCCATCAGGAGTGGCGAACCCTATCCAAACGAAACATGCTAGCAATCGATGACCTTGGAACCGAGCCTGTCGAAGTATTGGAATATGGCAACCACCTAAGTCCTGTCATCGACCTGCTTTATAAGCGTTACGATGAGCAACTCTTTACCATCATCACCACCAACCTCACACCCAAGGAGATTCGTGAGCGATATGGCGAAAGAATTGCCGACCGCCTAAACGAGATGGCATTCCGCATCGTGTTCGAAAATGATACCTATCGCACAAATTCCCTATCAGTATGAATATGGGATT
>JAUNNV010000031.1 GCA_030531335.1 Bacteroidales bacterium | reverse complement strand
TATAAAATAAACACAACCCCCCCCCCCCCCCCCCCCCCCCTCCACCCAATTTTGACTTATTTCAACGAGCTGGGGCGTGACTTAATATAATTTTAGCGTCGCACGCTCGCATTTGCTGCAACAAACGCAACAAAACTCTCCCATCGTGGCATCACACACACATCTACTGATTGGACGGCTCGTTCGAGAAGGAATAAGGCCGATCGGCAGGAGCCGTGGCACGAGTGGTGTCGGGTTGGTTGCCCATGTCGAAACGAATGTCGGCACCTTGCTGCAAGTCGCCGTAGGTGAAGAAGTTGCGAGTGTAGTCCTTCCCATTCAGCGTCACTTGCTGTATATAGACATTCTCCGGCGAGTTTTGCGGAGCTTCTATACAGATGTCGTTGCCATTCTCAAGGTGTATGGTGGCATGTGTGAACAAAGGGGAGCCAATGACGTATTGGTCGGTGCCTGGGCAGACAGGATAGAAGCCGAGGGAAGAGAATATGTACCAAGCAGAAGTCTGTCCGTTGTCCTCGTCGCCGCAATAGCCATCGGGGCGAGCGGAATAGAGCTGATCCATGACCTTGCGTACCCACTGCTGGCATTTCCACGGCTGTCCGGCATAGTCGTAGAGATAGATGATGTGTTGGGCGGGTTGGTTGCCGTGGGCGTAGTTGCCCATATTGGCCACCTGCATTTCCGTTATCTCGTGTATGCGGAAGTGATAATAGCTGTCGTCGTAGATAGGTGGAACAACAAACACGGAGTCGAGCATCTGGACGAAGGAGTCGTTGCCGCCCATGAGGTCGATGAGTCCCTGCACGTCGTGGAACACCGACCAGGTGTAGTGCCAAGCATTGCCCTCGGTGAATGCGTCGCCCCATTTGTAGGGATTGAAGGGCACTTGGAAAGTGCCGTCGGCATTGCGTCCGCGCATGAGGTTGGTGCTGCGGTCGAACACGTTTCGGTAGTTGCGTGCACGCGAGGCCCATTTGTCGGTCTCGCTGTCGAGCCTTCCCATTTTCCTGGCCATCTGCAGGATGCACCAGTCGTTATAGGAGTATTCCAATGTACGCGCCACATTCTCGCGCACCCCCACGTCGTAGGGAATGTAGCCCATGGTGTTGTAGTACTCATGTCCCAGTCGCCCGGAGGAGGGTACGGAGGGGTGGACGTGTTCGGTGCCGTAGGCAATGGCAGCATACACCTTTTCCATGTCCTTGCCACTGATGCCCTTCAGGTAGGCATCGGCAGCGATGGAGGCGCTATTGTTGCCAACCATGCAGTTGCGGTGACCCGGACTGGCCCATTCAGGCAGGAACTCGTTCTCCTGAGCCGTGCAAACGAAACCCTTCTGGATTTCGGCACTGACGGAAGGATAGACCAGATTGAGGAGTGGGAAAAGGGCACGGAACACATCCCAGTAACCGCTGTCGGTGTAGAGCGGTCCGTTGCACACCTCTCCGTTGAAGGGGCTGTAGTGCACCTGCTGTCCTTGGGCGTTTATCTCGTAGAACTTGTGCGGAAACATGGTGGCCCGAAACAGGCACGAGTAGAAGGTGCGTAGCTGGTCGATGTTGTCGGTGCCGACAACGATGCGGCCGAGCACCTCGTTCCAACTGTCCTTGGCCGCTTGGCAGACGGCATCGAACGGCCTGCCAGCCACTTCCTGCAGGTTGAGAAGCGCCTGCTCGGCCGAGATGAAGGACGACGAGACATACACCTCGACTTGTTCGCCACGATGGGTGTCGAAGCGGACTACAGCCTTGTCGGCCTGGATGTCGTAGCTACTGAAAGGCTTGCTGAATTCGAGCACGAAGTAGTTGGCGAAGTTGTCGGGCACACCGCCGGAATTGTTGGTGGTGATGCCGACAAGGCGTTTCCGATTGGGCGAGGCGGTGATGGACGCATGAGGGTCGAAGGCATCGACGACGACACCCGAAGTGGAGCTCTCGGGGAAGGTGAAACGGAATACCGCCGACCGCTCCGAGGGCGTGAGTTCCACGTTCACATCGTGGTCGGCCAGATACACTTGGTAGTAGTAGGGCTTGGCCGTCTCGCTTTGATGGGAGAAGAAGCTGGCCCGCGCCTCTTCATCGACCTGCGATGCATCGCGCACGGGCATGACGGCAAACTGGCCGTAGTCGTTGATCCAGGGAGAGGGCTGGTGCGTCTGCTTGAAGCCACGGATGCGGTGTGCATCGTAAGTGTAGGCCCAGCCGTTGCCCATCTTCCCGGTGACGGGTGTCCAGAAGTTCATGCCCCAGGGCAGGGCTGTGAGCGGATAGAGGTTGCCTGTGGATAGGGAGTGATCGGACTGTGAGCCCACCAGAGTGGAAACATAATCAACTGGGGTGGCGACCGACGGCTTGTGGATGGGTTGTTGGCAGGCCGTGAGAGCGAGAGCCAACAGCAAGGTAAATTGTTTCATCGTTATCTCTTTTTCCGCAAAATAAAGCAAATAAATTCAATCATTTGTTTTTAAATGCTAAAAAACAATGTTTTTCCTTCCGAAAGGCTGAAGTTCGGAAGTTTTTTTGTAATTTTGCGGGCAAATTTTAGAGATGTGGCAACATAAAGTCTAACGTAATTAATCTAAAAAATTATTTTTATTATGGAAAATTTAAAGAATGTTCAGCCGTTGGAAGACTTCAATTGGGAAGAATTCGAGAACGGTGGTGTTTCGGAGGTTAGCAAGGAAGCTCTGGAAAAGACTTATGACGACACCCTGAACAAGGTTCAGGATCGTGAGGTGGTTGACGGAACCGTCATCGCCATGAACAAGCGTGAAGTAGTGGTCAACATCGGCTTCAAGTCGGATGGCATCATACCACTGAGTGAATTCCGCTACAACCCAGACTTGAAGGTCGGTGACATCGTGGAGGTGTATATCGACAATCAGGAGGACAAGAAAGGTCAGCTGATCCTTTCGCACAAGAAGGCTCGCGCGACACGCAGCTGGAACCGCGTGAACGAGGCTTTGGAAAAAGAAGAAATCGTGAAAGGTTTTGTGAAATGCCGCACGAAGGGTGGCATGATTGTCGATGTGTTTGGCATCGAGGCATTCTTGCCGGGTAGCCAGATAGACGTGAAGCCTATTCGCGACTACGATGTGTTTGTAGGCAAGACCATGGAGTTCAAGGTTGTCAAGATCAACCAAGAGTATCGCAATGTAGTTGTCAGCCACAAGGCACTCATCGAGGCTGAATTGGAAGCACAGAAGAAGGAAATCATCTCTAAGCTCGAAAAAGGTCAGGTTCTTGAAGGTACAGTCAAAAACATCACTTCTTATGGTGTGTTCATCGACTTGGGTGGTGTTGACGGACTGATCCACATCACAGACCTCTCATGGGGCCGCGTGAGCGATCCTAAGGAAGTTGTCGAGTTGGATCAGAAAATCAACGTGGTCATCCTTGACTTCGACAACGAGAAGAAACGCATCGCTTTGGGCCTGAAACAACTCACTCCTCATCCATGGGATGCTTTGGATGCCAACTTGAAGGTTGGCGACAAGGTGAAGGGTAAGGTTGTGGTGATGGCCGACTATGGCGCATTCATCGAGATAGCTCCAGGTGTGGAAGGCTTGATTCATGTCAGCGAAATGTCGTGGAGCCAACACCTGCGCTCGGCACAGGACTTCATGAAGGTGGGCGATGAGGTTGAGGCCGTTATCCTGACCTTGGATCGTGAGGAACGCAAAATGTCGCTCGGCATCAAGCAGCTGAAGGTCGATCCTTGGGAGAACATCGAAGATAAGTATGGCGTGGGAAGCAAGCATACCGCAAAGGTCCGCAACTTCACCAACTTCGGTGTGTTTGTGGAAATCGAGGAAGGCGTGGATGGCTTGATCCACATCAGCGACCTCAGTTGGACCAAGAAGATCAAACACCCCTCGGAGTTCACACAGATTGGTGCTGCAATAGAGGTTCAGGTGCTTGAAATCGACAAGGAGAACCGTCGTTTGAGCCTTGGTCACAAACAGCTCGAAGAGAATCCTTGGGACGTGTTCGAGACAGTGTTCACAGTAGGTTCCATACACGAGGGTACGGTGATTGAAGTGTTCGACAAGGGTGCAGTCATTTCCTTGCCTTACGGCGTGGAGGGTTTCGCTACTCCCAAGCATCTTGTGAAGGAAGACGGAAAGCAGGCCCAGCTCGACGAAAAGCTGTCGTTCAAGGTCATCGAATTCAATAAGGATAGCAAACGTATCATCCTTTCGCACAGCCGCATTTTCGAGGATGCACAAAAGGCAGAGGAACGTGCCGAACGGAAGGCCGCAGCCAAGGAAAAGCGTGCCGCTTCGGCAGCCGCTCGCAAGGAGGAGGCTCCTGCCATCCAGAATCAGGCTGCTGCCACTACTTTAGGCGACATCGACGCCTTGGTGGCCCTGAAAGCCAAAATGGAGAAGGGTGAATAAAAACCCAACTATTCAGAGAAGGAGACTTAAACCAAGTCTCCTTTTTTGTGTCTAAAAACACGTAATGGAAAAATTTGAGGTACATATCCTTGGGTGCGGTTCGGCTTTGCCCACGATGCGCCATAATCCATCCTCGCAAGTTGTGAATGTCCGCAACAAATTGTTCATGATAGACTGTGGCGAGGGAACGCAACTGCAGTTGCGTCGTTCACGCCTGCCATTTACCCGCATCAACCATGTGTTTGTGTCTCATCTACACGGCGACCATTGCTTTGGACTGATGGGTATGATCTCGACCTTCGGGATGTTGCATCGCAATGGCCCTTTGTTTATCCACAGCCATGAACGCCTGCAGGAGTTGCTGCGACCCCAACTCGACTTTTTCTGTAGTGATATAGGATATGAGGTGGTTTTCCAACCATTCAACCCTTCTGAAGAAACCATCGTGTACGACGACAGGTCGGTGGCGGTAAGTACGATTCCCTTGAGTCATCGAATACCCACCTGCGGTTTCCTTTTCCGTGAAAAGCCCACACGCTCCATGCGAGAGCAAGGATTGGCGGACACTGTGCGAAGCTACGCCTATTGTTCGGACACTTGTTATCTGCCCAAGTTATCGGAACAGGTGAAGGACGTATCGATGCTGTATCATGAGGCGACCTTCTCGGAAACGGAGCAGCTCCGTGCCAAACAGACATTCCATTCGACAGCCCGCCAGGCTGCCCAAGTGGCCAAAGATGCTTGTGCGAAGCGTTTGGTGATAGGCCATTTCTCGTCGCGCTACGATGACGAGACCCAGATACTTCGTGAAGCCCAGGAGGTGTTTCCCTCCGTGGAACTTGCCCACGAGAACATGAAAATGGAAATCCTATGAAGATAATCGATGAGTCGCAGATAGTGGAAAGGCTATCCAAGCCGGAGGAGCGTAAGAAAGCTTTTGAGGAGATGGTCTGTGCTTATCGGGAAACAGTGTATTGGCAGATCCGCAGGATGGTGTTCAACCATGACGATGCTGACGACATCATGCAAAACACGTTTGTCAAAGCTTGGACCAGCATAGACAAATTCCGGGCGGAATCGAAGCTGAGCACGTGGCTGTATAGGATAGCGATGAACGAAACGCTAACCTTCCTGAGTCGTCAGCAACAACGTCGGCAGGTAAGCATCGACGAGGTAGATAACAACCTTTTGAACACGTTGGAAAGCGACTATTATTTCGATGGCGATGAATTGCAATACCATTTCCAACAAGCCCTGCAGACGCTTCCGCCGAAACAACGTCAGGTGTTCAACCTGAGATATTTCGATGAAATGAGTTATGACAACATTTCATCGATGCTTGGAACCTCTGTGGGAGCCTTGAAGGCATCCTATCACTATGCAGTGATAAAAATTCAGAAATATTTGGAGGAATTGGAATAAACTTTTTGAGTTGTCGCGTGTCTAAATAATCAGAAAACAGAAAGTTATGGCCGAAGAAGAAGAATTGCTAAGAAAAGTCGGGCGCGAGAATCATTATCGTGTGCCTGAGCACTATTTCGAAGACTTCACCGCGAGACTGATGGATTCTTTGCCCATAGAGGAAAATCCTGTCGTGGCGACCGTCCCGTTGTGGAGGCGCGTCGTGCCCTGGGTGTCGGTGGCTGCTGTCGTGGTGGGTGTCGTGCTTTTGATTCAGCCATTTCCTTCAGGAACAGCGGATTTCTCGCAGTTGAACATTACGCAGGAACAGATACGAGACATGTCTGATGAGGAGGTCGAGGGTGTCATTGAAAGTTCTTTGCTCGACGGCTATGCCCTTTATGAATACCTCACGGACGCAACCCAATATTGAATACGGATATGAAACGCAGTGTGGCAATTTTCGTTTTTATGTTTTCTTGCTCCTTATTGCTGGCGCAACAGACGGGAGGAAAGCGACGTGGCCCAGTGCCATCGCGTCTTTCGAAAGAGGAGTTCTGCCAGAAACAACAAGAGTATCTTTCCGAGCGCATGAAGCTGACCGAAGAGGAGGCCAAGGCCTTTTTCCCAGTCTATTTTGAGCTAAAGGAAAAACGTGAGGCCATGAACCGTGAGGTGTGGAAGAATTTCCGAAAGGAGAAGGGCGTGAAGCATACCGAAGAGGAATATGCAGAGTTGGTGGATAACACAGTGGAATGTCAAATAAGAACAGCTGAATTGGAGAAAGAATATTATGCGAGGTTCAAGACAATCGTTTCGGCCAGAAAGCTGTTCCGCCTGCAACGGGCAGAGATAGAATTTCATCGAGACCTATTAAGGATTTTGCACGGACCGGCGGGGCCTGCACCAACTCATCAGCGTGAGAACGGTCGAGAATGAAGAAGAGCGGTGAGAGATCACCGCTCTTTGTGTAGGTACGCCCGGCATGAATCGAGAAGCGTTGTTGTGAGGAAACAATCCCAGAAGAGGGGCGGCCCCACTCGTTTTGCCCAGGATGGAATTTTCCCCACGAATTGTTTGGCTTTTCAAAATAAAGCCATATATTTGCAGGGAAATATTCACGCCATAGACTATGGAACACAAACCAGGCAACAGATACATCAACCTCCTGACCGACTACGGCTTCAAGCGGGTGTTTGGCGAGAAGGACATCATGACGGCCTTCCTGACGGACCTGCTGCAGCCCGATAGACTATTGGCTGTACAACATGACAAACCTTGAGAAAATGACAACGAACATCCCATTCCAACACGAGCAACCCATCTTCGGCAAGGTGGGCAACATCGCGGAACTCGTCCGCATGACGGATGAGGAACGACGCAAGTACAACATCAGCATCGACACCTACCGCACCAACCTCGCCGTGATGAGGAACGAGCGTGCCGAAGGGTGGGAGGAAGGCGAAGCCATCGGACGGCAGAGGGGTCGCGCCGAAGGTCGCGCGGAGGGCGAGCATCAGAAGGCCCTTTCCATCGCCATGTCGCTGAAAGCCACAGGAATGTCATTGGATCAGATAGCGCGGATAACCGGGTTGGACGAAGCCGACCTGAAATAAGGCCTATACAATCCCGACAAGGCTTGCTCTAAAGGAGGGCTCCCCTTAATTCCTGAATCATTCCCAGAAGCCTATTCGTTGAGTTGTCCGCCCACCATGTCGAGCAATGCGCTTGTGATGGCTTGTTGGCGGCTCTTGTTGTAGATGAGCTGGAGCTCTTGCAACAAATCGTCGGCATTGTCGGAAGCTATCTGCATGGCCATGGTACGTGCCGCATGTTCGGCGGCGACAGTGTCGAGCAAGGTGGTGAAGAGGTTCATCCGCACGACCTTCGGAAGCAATCGGGCGAGCAGTTCGTTGGCCGATGGCTCGAGTATGTAATCCGTCGCGGTTGTGGTGGCACCACCTCCCGACAGATCCACCGGCAAAAGTGTGGTGCGTGTCGGCACCTGCACGGCAGTGTTCTTGAAGTGGAAATACACAAGCTCCACCCGGTCGATTTGTCGGTTCTCGAACTGTTCCATGAGAGTGGAGGCCAGTGCTGAGGCCTCACGGAAAGTCGGTTTCGCCGACAGGTGGGCGAACTCACCTTTGCATGCGAAACCTTGCTTCGCGAGTGCGTCGGCCAGTCGTTTGCCGATGGCATAGAGCTGTAGTTGTTCGGCCTGCTTGAACTCGTCGATGACGGTTAGGGTGTGCTTCAGCGCGTTGGCATTGAAGCTGCCGCACAGGCTTTGGTTGGAAGCGAAAGTGACGATGGCCACCCGTCGGGGTTGGCGAACCTGCGTGAACGCCGACTTGGCTCCGTTCTGCGAGGAGAGTAGTTCGCCCAACAGTTGTTCGAGATGTTGCCTGTAGGGAAGGAGGTTCTGAATGGCCTGTTGCGCCTTATGCAACTTGGCCGAGGCCACCATCTTCATGGCAGCCGTAATCTTCCGCGTATTGGTGACCGAGTTGATGCGTCCCTTTACTTCCTTAGGCGATGGCATGGCTATCGGGCTTTATAGGTTTGCGACAGGTCGTGGGCCAATGTCTCAATCAGATAGGTGACCTCATCGTTGATGACTCCAGAGGCAAGCACATCGAGCACATCGGCCTGATGGTCGAGGCGCAACAGCTGCAGGAACTGTTCCTGAAACTCGATGACCCGTTCCAACGGCACATCGCGCAGCAGTCCGTGCATGCCGCAATAAAGTATGGCAATCTGTTCGCCAACAGGCATGGGCGAGTATTGTGGTTGGATGAGCAGTCGATTGTTCTTGCGACCTTGGTCGATGGCAAGGGCCGTGACCGGATCCATGTCGCTCGAGAACTTGGAGAAAGCCTCAAGCTCACGGTATTGTGCCTGACTAATCTTGAGTGTCCCCGCCACTTTCTTCATGCTCTTGATTTGGGCAGAGCCTCCCACACGACTCACCGAGATACCTACATTGATGGCCGGACGGAAGCCTTGGTTGAATAGGTCGGTCTCGAGGAATATCTGTCCGTCGGTGATGGAGATGACATTGGTGGGGATGTAGGCCGACACATCGCCAGCCTGGGTCTCGATGATGGGCAAAGCGGTGAGCGAACCGCCACATCTCACCTTGCCTACAAGCGATGGTGGCAAGTCGTTCATCTGCTCGGCCACCTCCTGCTGGTTGATGATCCTGGCCGCCCGTTCGAGCAAGCGGCTGTGGAGATAGAAGATGTCGCCGGGATAGGCTTCGCGACCGGAAGGCCGGCGCAGGATGAGCGACACCTCGCGATAGGCCACGGCCTGCTTCGAAAGGTCGTCATAGACCACCAGCGCGTCGCGACCCGTGTCGCGGAAGTACTCGCCGATGGCAGCTCCGGCAAAGGGCGCGAAATATTGCAGGGCGGCGGGGTCGGCTGCGGTGGCCGACACCACGATGGTGTAGGGAAGCGCGCCTTTCTCCTTGAGCGTGTTGACCAGTGCGGCCACGGTAGAGCCCTTTTGACCGACAGCCACGTAGATGCAATAAACAGGCTTTCCGGCCTCGTAGTTGCTCTTTTGGTTGATGATGGTGTCGATGGCGATGGCCGTTTTCCCCGTCTGACGGTCGCCGATGATGAGCTCACGCTGTCCGCGACCGATGGGAATCATGGCATCGACCGATTTAAGCCCCGTTTGCAAGGGCTGGTTCACAGGTTGGCGGAAAATCACGCCAGGAGCCTTGCGCTCAAGCGGCATCTCGCACAGCTCACCCTCGAAGGCACCCTTGCCATCGAGCGGATTGCCCAACGGGTCGATGACACGTCCGAGCATGGCCTCACCCACACGGATGGAAGCAATGCGCCGGGTGCGTTTCACGGTCATGCCCTCGCTCACCTGATCGGTGGGGCCGAGGAGTACGGCACCCACATTGTCTTCTTCGAGGTTCATGACGATGGCCATCATGCCATTCTCGAATTCGAGGAGCTCGTTGGCCTCGGCATTCTGCAAGCCGTAGATGCGAACCACGCCATCGCTCACCTGCAGCACCGTGCCCACTTCCTCGAAATGCAAGGAAGTGTCGATGTCGCGCAATTGCTGTAGGAGCACATCGGTAATCTCAGCTGCCTTTATCTTTTCACTCATACGATTCTTTTGTTTTTGTCGATAAACTGTTTCTTGACGCGTTGCATCTGACTCCTGACGCTGGCATCCAGACGCCGGGAGTTGAGTTCAAAAATGAATCCGCCCTCGATGTCGGGGTTCACCTTGTTGGTGAACATGACAATCCCCCCTTGCTGTTGCTCGACCCAACGACGGATGCGTTGGATGATTTCGTCGGACATGGGAGCAGCGGTGGTGATGCTGCCCACGTTGATGCCTTTTTGCTTGCGGTAAACGTCGATATACACCCACATGATAAGCTTCAGAGAGGACTCGCGCCGATGCTGAAGCACCAAGTCGATGAAACGTAGCAGGATGGGTGTGGGAGGTCGATCCAATGCCCCGACGATGAGCTGCAGCTTCGTTTCGGCTGTCAGCTGTGGGTTGGCCATGGCTTTCTGCAAGTCGTGCACCTGTGCGAAGGTGTCGGCCAGCCGCACGGCCTCGGCATAGACGGCATCCTCCAGGCCGTTTTCCGTGGCATAGAGACACAGTGCCTGGGCATATCGTTTGGCTATTGACATGGCTTTTCGTTCAGTTCGTCGAGCAGACGTGCAATCATCGTCATCTGCTCCTCATCGGTGTCAAGTCTCTTGCGTACCACCTTCTCGGCAATGTTTACGGAAAGGACAGCCACCTGTCGGCGGATGTCGCGGATGGCCTCGTCCTTTTCCTCCCTCATCTGTGTCTGTACCTCGCGCAACATCCGGTTGCCCTCAGCCTGCGCCTTCTCACGGGCATCGTTCACAATCCGTTCGCCGGTTTCCTTCGCCTCCTTCAAGATACGTGCCTGCTCCTCGCGTGCCTTCGCCAATATGGCATCGCCTTCGGTCTGCAAGCGTTGCAACTGCTCGTTGGCCGCCTTAGCCGCCTGAAGGGATTGGTCGATGTACTCCTTGCGTTTGGCTACCATCTGTGTGATGACAGGGAAACCATATCTCGCCAGGATGCCAAACACCACGCCAAAGGTGAGAAGCATCCACAGCAACAATCCGGATTCGGGTAACAACAGCGACATGAGTTGTCAGAGCACTAATGTGAGGAAGCAAATGACGATGGCAAACAACGCGGCACCTTCGACCAACGCACCGATGATGATCATGCTCGTGCGGATGTCGCTGGCTGCCTCAGGCTGGCGGGCTATGCTCTCCATGGCCTTCGACCCGATTTTCCCGATTCCGTAAGCTGCGCCGATGACTGCGATGGCTGCACTGATGGCAGCTCCCACCTTGACAAGGCCTATGCTTGCGGCTGCCTGGATTAAAATTGCTGATAGTAACATAAGATTTGTGTTTTGATATGTGTGTATGAAATGTTTATTCTCGTTTCCTATTTTCCCTCGTTCCTACCCTCGACATGCCGATGAACACGGCTGAGAGCATGGTGAACACGTAGGCTTGGATGAAAGCCACCAACAGTTCCAAACAATTCATGAAGATGCTGAAGACCACGGACAAAACCGTCATGGGGCCGTTGATGAAGGGTCCCATGGCTGCGGTTACGAATATCAGGCTTGTGAGCGCCAGAATGATGAAGTGCCCAGCCAGGATGTTGGCAAACAAACGGATGGTCAGCGCGAAAGGCTTCGTGAAAATGCCGAACAGCTCAATCAATGGTATGAGCGGAAGCGGGCATTTCAGCATCATCGGCACCTCGGGCCAGAGTATTTCCTTCCAATAGTCGCGTGTGCCGAACACGTTGACAGCCACAAAGGTACATACTGCCAAGACAAGCGTCACGGCAATGTTTCCCGTGACGTTGGCTCCTCCGGGGAAAAGGGGCACAAGTCCCATCAGGTTGTTGGTGAAGATGAAGAAGAACGCGGTGAGGAGATAGGGCGAGAACCGTCGGTAGTCAGAACCCACACAAGGCTTGATGACATCGTCTTCAATCATCATGACCATCATCTCCATCAGCCCGATGAAACCCCTCGGAGCGTTGTCGTGGGGTTGGCGGTGTCGGTACCAACGGGCGGTGGTGAGCACGATGACCAACAGCAACAGACTGTTGACGAGCAGTCCCAACACGGTTTTCGTGATGCTGAAATCGAACGGACGGACATCACCTTCCACGATTTTCCCTTTGTATTTGCCTTCCGTGGCTATGTGCAAGCCTTCGTGTTCGATTCCTGCCGGATAGAGATGGGTAGATGAAAAGCAATGGAACCCCGACGTGCGGCTCCACACCAGCACGGGCAGGTGAATGCTCAACTCCGTGTCGCCCCACGTGGTGATGTGCCATTCGTAGCAATCCTCCACATGGCCTATCACCAGTTCGGCTACATCCACTTGCTCGTGGGCTGTCGCCAAGCCCGACAAGGTCGATCCGCATAAAAGCAATATGAATAGAATTCTTCTCAAGTCCCTTTCCTTTTTAATCCAGTTCCACACACACCTCCACATTGTCGTCCTTCACCCTTACAAAACCACCCTCGATGGCCTGTTGGCCAATGCCTTCGGCTGTTTGCCAGCTCACCAATCCTTTTTCGAGCGAGGAGATGAGTGGCGCATGGTGGGGGAGTACGGTAAAGGCACCTTGGGTTCCTGGCAGATACACCCTTGTGGCCTCGCCGTCAAAAACACGCTTTTCGGGAGTGAGGACGGTCAGTTTCATTGTGCACTCTCCAATATTTTCTTGCCCTTGGCAATGGCTTCCTCAATGGTTCCCACATTCAAGAAAGCCTGTTCGGGAAGGTAATCCACTTCGCCGTCGAGAATCATTCGGAAACCTCGGATGGTGTCCTCGATGTTCACCATCACGCCGGGGACACCCGTGAACTGCTCGGCCACGGCGAATGGCTGCGACAGGAAACGTTGCACGCGGCGGGCACGATTGACGGTCTGCTTGTCCTCATCAGAAAGCTCGTCCATGCCCAGAATGGAAATGATGTCCTGCAGCTCCTTGTTGCGTTGCAGAATCTGTTTCACCCGTTGTGCCGTGTCGTAGTGTTCTTGTCCAACAATGTGCGGGTCGAGGATGCGCGAGGTGGAGTCGAGCGGATCGACGGCAGGATAGATGCCCAACTCGGTAATCTTACGGCTCAGGACAGTCGTGGCATCCAAGTGGCTGAACAATGTGGACGGGGCGGGGTCGGTGAGGTCGTCGGCCGGCACATAGACAGCCTGTACGGAGGTGATGGAACCGTGCTTTGTGGAGGTGATGCGCTCCTGCATCTGTCCCATCTCGGTGGCCAACGTGGGTTGGTAGCCCACGGCACTCGGCATACGTCCCAGCAGGGCGCTCACCTCGGAGCCCGCCTGCGTGAAGCGGAAGATGTTGTCGATGAAGAACAGAATGTCGCGAGGAGCATTGTCGTCGGCGTTCTTATTGTCGCGAAACGACTCGGCCACGGTCAGTCCCGACAAGGCCACGGCCGAACGTGCACCCGGTGGCTCGTTCATCTGTCCATACACCAGTGTGGCCTGGCTTTTGGCCACTTCGTCGTAGTCGATTTTCGACAAGTCCCAACGTCCTTCCTCCATCGACTTCTTGAAAGCCTCGCCATAACGGATGACGCCACTTTCTATCATTTCGCGCAGCAGGTCGTTGCCCTCGCGGGTGCGTTCTCCCACACCGGTGAACACCGAGAATCCGTTGTGTTTCTTGGCAATGTTGTTGATGAGCTCCATGATGAGCACGGTCTTCCCCACACCGGCACCTCCCATCAAGCCAATCTTTCCACCCTTGGAGTAGGGCTCCAGCAAATCAATGACCTTGATGCCGGTGAACAACACCTCCTGCGAGGTGGCAAGTTCGTCGAACTTGGGTGGTTCGCGATGGATGGGCAGGGCACCGTCGCGACTCAAAGGCTTCATGCCATCGACAGCCTCGCCCACCACGTTCATGAGTCGTCCTTTTATTTGGTTTCCCACCGGCATGGCGATGCTCTGTCCGAGTGGTGCGACCTCCATGCCGCGTCGCAACCCATCGGTGCTGTCCATCGCCACGCAACGGACTGCGTTCTCGCCAATGTGCTGCTGTACTTCCATAATGAGCTCGCGTCCGTCATCGCGCCTTACTTTCAGTGCCTCGTGGATATGGGGCAGCTCTTCGAGTGCTTGTTCCTTCAAGTCGAAAAAGACATCGACCACAGGCCCGATGATTTGTGATATGTGTCCTATCGCTTTCGCCATAAACAAAGTCATTATCTGTAGTTTTTGCAAATATACACTTTTTAGCTTTGCTTGCGTGGAAAGCATTGCAGATTTAAACCTTTTTTACACTTTGCATTTATAAATAATGGGTTTTCTTTGGATAATTTGAAAAACTTTGTATTTTTGCAACCGTATGTCACGACTTTATTTCTTAATCAACAAAAAATATGAAAGTCAACAATTTTATCAAATCGTCAGTTGCAGCCGTGGCCGTGGCCATGGTATGCAGTTGCAGCTCTCCGACGGATCGACAGCCTGTAGGAGAACGGGCAGCAGCACTCGATGATGCTGCGTGGAATGAATCACAATGGATTTCGGTGGCCGATGCGCCAGTCGTTACCGGCACGGTTTCGGACAGCCGTAACAATCGGGCCGCCGATGGGGCCAGTTGGTTCGTATCGACCGTCAAGAACGAAAAGAAAGTGGTTTCGGCCAAATGGATGACTACGGGACTGGGCGTTTACGAACTTTTCGTAAATGGGAACATCGTGGGCGAGGAAGTGCTCAAACCAGGCTTCACGCATTATGCCAAGACGAAGATTTCATATACCTACGACATCACGGCCGCCTTTTCGACGGGTGTAGGAGCCGAAAACACCTTGTCGGCCCAAGTGACACCAGGTTGGTGGGCCGACAAAATCGTAACCCCTGCCGGCCATGACGGCATGATAGGCAAGAAGTGTGCGTTTCGTGCCGTGTTGGAACTCACCTACGACGATGGCAGCAAACAGCTTTATGGCACTAATGTAGCCGATTGGAAGGCCGGCATCGCCGGTCCGGTGAAACATGCGGCCATCTTCGACGGCGAAGACTACGATGCCCGCGAGCTGCCCGGTTATGCCTGCGTGGAGAAGTTGTCGGTTCCTGAAGAGAACAAAGAGTTCAACGGACGTATTTTCCCATCGGATGGTGCGGAAATATACATGCGTTGCGATCTGGCGTTGCCGCCCGTGAAGGCCTACACATGGAACGGTGTGGAAGGAGCCTCGGACGATGCCTACGGCAAGGTGGTCGTCGCCAAGGAATTTGCCGCCGGCGAGGAAATGGTGGTGGTGCCAGGCGAGACATTGGTTGTCGATTTCGGCCAGAACTGTGCAGGAGTGCCTGCCTTCGAGTTCAAGGCCAAGGAAGGTACGGTGCTGACCTGCCTCCCCTCCGAATTGCTGAACGATGGAAATGGTGCCAAGAATCGTGGCATGGACGGTCCTGAAGGAAGTTGCCACCGCCTTAACCTGCGTATTCCCGAAACCGGCATGATACTCAACTACACTTTTGCCGCCAACAACGGTTTTGTAAGCTACGTGCCACGCTGTACCTTCTTTGGCTATCGCTTGGTTTCGATTACCGTCACCGACGAAGTCCGCATCAAGAGTCTCAAGTCAATCCCTGTCACTTCGATTGCAAGGAATCTGGAGGCCGGTGTCATCACTACGGGCAACGAACTGGTCAACAAGCTCATCTCCAACACAGTTTGGGGACAGCGTTCCAACTACCTGTCCGTCACCACAGACTGTCCACAACGTAACGAACGCCTTGGATGGACAGCCGACACACAGGTGTTTACAGAAACAGGCACGTTCTTTGCCAACACAAGCCATTTCTTCCACAAGTGGATGAGGGACATGCGCGACACCCAGACCGAAGTGGGCGGATACCCAGGTGTGGCTCCAATCGCACAATATGGTGCGGAAAACACGTCGATGATGCGTCTCGGATGGGCCGATGCAGGTATCATCGTGCCTTGGACTGTTTGGAAGCAGTTTGGCGATGCAGCCATCGTGAACGAGAACTGGGAGTCCATGGAGAAATTCATAGGACACATCAACGACACGAAATACGACCATGCGACCCTGAGTGCCGAAAACGGCAATTACCAATGGGCCGACTGGTTGAGCTACGAACCTTTGGAGAGTTGCGGTGGTGGCGCATTCGGTGTGGATGCTACAGGCAAGAGGGCTCCTCTGCCGGAAGCCATCACTTACTGGAGCTACCTGAGTGCATCCTACTGGGCACTCGATGCCACCCTGATGAGCGACATGGCTGCGGCTACAGGCAAGGACGCAAAGAAGTATGCCGACATGGCCGCTGCGGCGAAAGCCTACCTGCGTGCCACATTCCTCAATGCCGACGGAACCTTCAAGACGGCCATTCTCAACACCATGCAGACCCCAGCCTTGTTTGCATTGAAAAACGGACTGGTCGATGGCCTGGCCAAGGAAAACATGATTGCACGCTTGCGTGAGAACTTCGCCCAGCACGACAACTGCCTCCAGACGGGATTCCTCGGAACCTCCATCCTTTTGGGCACACTTACCGACAACGGCATGGCCGACATTGCCTACGAACTGTTGTTCCAGCGCAAGAATCCCAGTTGGCTCTATTCGGTCGATAATGGAGCCACCACCATTTGGGAACGTTGGAACAGCTACATGATCGAGAAGGGCATGGGTCCGAAGGGCATGAACAGCTTCAACCACTATGCCTACGGCTGTGTGTGCGAATGGATTTGGGAAACGGCCGCCGGCATTGCCGCCGACACGGCAGCCCCTGGCTTCAAGCACATCATCATGCGTCCACTCCCCGACAAACGTCTGGGCTTCGTCAATGCCGAGTACCAATCGGCTACAGGTCTCATCAAGAGTGCATGGCGCTATGAGGGCGAAAAGTGGATTTGGCAGTTCACGATTCCTGAAGGTGCCACGGCATCGGTCGTATTGCCAGGCGAGACCGAAGCAAAGGAATACACGGCAGGAACATATACGGTAGAAAAATAATACCCAACCCTCCCCCGAGAGAGAATCACGAATTATGAACTCACAATTCGTGATTCTCTCTCAAAATGTATGAAAATGGCTCAATCGGATTCTCTCCAACTGTCGTTCGATTTTGACGAGGCAAACTCAAACTCATCGACTGACTGCAACGCTGAAATAGAACTGGCGTGTAAGGACTACATGACGTTCCCTACAGATGTTGGGGACGCGGATGTGTTCTCACAGACCAGTCTGGCATTGAGCCAGATAGACCAGCGCATGGGGAATTCGACAAACGACATGGTGGCATGGGTCTTTCATGCTGTGTTCATCGAGGGGCTCTCGTCGAAGGAAGCGTCGGAGCGCATACAAGCCATGCCGTTTGCTCGGAGCGCAGAACGCATAAGGCAGATTGCCCAAGAATTGAGGGAACAACTGCTCGCCGGGCGACGCATCAAGTCTCTTCGCCATGCCCGGTTGCGCGATTCGCTCACTACACAGCTTCGTGGCATGAGGACCGATTGTGTGGTCGATCAGGATTGTTACGAACCACTGACGAACGCATTGCCGGGAGTTGCTTTCCTACTGGGGTATCGAATACTCTCAGAAGACACACGACTACCCTTGCTTACACATCCGATAGTGTTGGGCGAATCCATATCCTCTGGAAACTTTCTGTCGCACTTCACGGCCATCTTATTCTGCCTGCAAGAAGAAGTCAGGCCACTCTCGTTGTCGGATCTTGTCGTTCGTATGTCACAACATACATCCATGTGTGGCGTACCCATCGACCGAAAAACTATAAAGGCGGTACTCGGCCTGCGTAAATACATCACCCTGACACGCGAGGCCGATGGTGGGGCATGGTACTCGTTGCGTTTCGAATTCCTGAAAATCTACCAGAAAGCGGCACGCATCATTTATGAGCGGAAGTCCTTGTCGTATCAGCAAATCAAGGATGAGATGGAATTGCGCGATGGGAAAAGGGAAAGTCCGTCGATGATGACAGTGCGAAGCCACCATCCGTGGTGTGTGCCCATGGGCAAGACATTGTGGCTTTACCGCCCACAGGAAGACAGTCTTCGCAACATCCGTGAGGTTGTTAAGGAATACTGCAAAAACAAGGTGCGTTTCACGTTCGATGAGTTGCAAGGTACTTTGAAGGAAATGGGTTACGACATGAAGGAAAAATCGTTGCGCAATTACATTTTGTGTCATTGTCGGGCGATGAACGCCGACAGCAAGCGGTTCTGCCTCACTTCGGCTGTAACCGAAGACGAGGAGAATCTTTATCGCAAGAAAGCCGTCTATCTCACGAGGAACCGTCATCGTACATACCATGATGTGTTGCGCAACAAGATAGAGCAAATGCTACTGCAAGCACCACAACACATCCTCCCTTTGGCTACATTGAAAACCGAGTGTGCGAAATTCCTGAAGGAGAAAAATGTGCACGAGAACATGTTCTACAAAATAGTGACATCAACCAAGCAATTCAAGAAAATCAAACAGCAGAACACCATCCTGCTGCAATTAAGACAAGAATAAGGATTGAAAACAGGAGAAATGAAAAAAATCATCAGTATGCTCGTCGTCATCGCATGTTGGATGACAGCCATTCAGGCTCAAAACCTTACACACTACAAGGATATTGTGAGGGAACTTAGCTCGGCCAAATACCAGGGACGCGGATATGCAAAGAATGGGGTCGTCAAGGCTGGGAAGTATATCGCCAACGAATTCAAGCGTTCTGGCGTGAGTGAAGTGACCCTTCAACCCTTCACCATCAACATCAACACATTCCCGGGCAATATGGCCATGTCGGTGGATGGCAGAAAGTTGCGTCCGGGCACGGACTTTGTGATGCGCGAATACTCCCCTGGAGCCCATGGCACTTATCCTTTGTTTTATGTCGATACACTTCATTACGATTCCAAACGCCTGTTCGAGGAATTGGCGAGACCAGAGCACAAGGATGCGTTTGTGGTGTGCGATTTTTGGTTCACCTATCGGCATGGTGCCGACTTCCGACGCTTGCAGAGCAAGGACGGTTGCCAGAATGCCGGACTCATCTACACCTGGGACACTCCTTTGAAATTCTACAAGGCATACGCCGACAGAGTGGTTGACAAGCCGATTGTATGGGTGTCGGCCAGTTTCCCCAAAGAAGCCAAGACCATCAAGGTGAACATCGACCACGAGTTTTTGGAAAATTACGAAAGCAGCAATGTGATAGCCAAGGTGAGTGGCGAACGTCACGACAGTTGCTATGTGTTCACGGCCCATTACGACCATCTGGGCAATCTGGGGCGCGACCTCTATTTTCCTGGAGCCAACGACAATGCGTCGGGTACGGCAGCCATCATTACCCTGGCCGAACATTATGCACAACACAAGCCGCTTTTCGACATCTACTGCATCGCTTTCGCCGGCGAGGATTCCGGCCTCAATGGTTCCACCTTTTTCGTGAAGAATCCGTTGTTCCCATTGCAAGGCATCAGGTACTTGTTCAATCTCGACATGATAGGCGACAACAACCCTGTGCAATATTGCGAGTTCAGCGATGCCGGCCTCACGGGATTTGCGCTCATGCAGCAACTCAACCAAAGCCATCATTACTTCAAGGCGTTCAACCGGGGTGTGCTGGCTGCCAATAGCGACCACTTCCCCTTTGCAGAGCGAGGTGTGCCATGCGTGATGTTCGAGAACGAACAAGGCGACACCTTCGTACATTACCATACCGCCAACGACAATTGGGGAAACGCCGTATTCACGACATACGAGCCTATCTTCGAGCTTGTGACAGACTACGTGAGGCTGACGACAAGCCCTGCGGCAAAGTGAGCATTTTCTCCCTCAGCCCATTGCCTGGCAACACGAGTTGCCGTTTAGGCAAAGGAATTGCATCGCAATTGGAGAGCCACCGTTGGCCCAACGACACGGAAGGTGGGAGATGCGAGGGGTGGAAAACGAGTGTGGGAGGAAAGACTGCCCGCTTTCCTCCCACCCTTCTATTTTTTTTCGACCCGCTTCGTGGGTCGATTCATATTTTCAAATAAATTGAATGAATCGAATGAATTGAATCCCGGGGGTTATTCTCTCACTGGGCGGACACTTCGACCGAGGTAGCGGTCGTCGAGGTCGCTCACGTTGTGGTAGCCGCCACTGAAGTACAGGTGGCTCGCGCTGCCGGAGTTCGACGTACTGAGCGAAGACGACCAGTAGTAGCCGTACCCACCCTCGTTGAGGAGCATAGAACCGTAGCGCAAGCCCGCGGCTGGCAGGAAGATGCTATGGCCTTTAGTGTCCGTCACCTTGTAGCCCTTGTGGCCTCCCTCCGTAATCCAATCCCAGTCGCAATCATCCACCAGTGCCTGGAACTCCTGCTTCGTGGGCATACGCCAGCTGCCGCCCCAATTCTGACGGGCTGCGTCATATTCCGGTTTCAAGATTTTGTTCCCATCATAAGGGGCTGTCCTCCATTCGACAAAATCTTCATTTCTGCAGTATGACTGACAATCGTAACCGTTTTCCCTATTTGGCTTCCAAACCAGTGAACCATCCTCCGAATAATAATAGTATGGCTCCGTCTCGCCCCATGCGTAGTAGTCGCCATAGTCGGACGGGCTTGAGGCCCCGAGGTTGCAGGTGGCCCACTTGAGGGTAGTGTAATTCGTTCCATCGTATCTTGCCGTCATTTCCACATACTCAGGTAGCTTGAACTCCTTGCCGGTGAGGGCGAGGCGGCCT
>JAUNNV010000157.1 GCA_030531335.1 Bacteroidales bacterium | reverse complement strand
TGTATGGCTTTGCCGGCTACTTCATGTTCCAGAGCATCTTCAGCGTGCTCACTCCAGAGATTACTGCCATGCAGGCAGCCGCAGTGTTCGGTTCGGGCTTGGCCATGGGTATCGTAGGCTTGCTTTCGGCCATTCGTCAGGGACAGGTTTGCGCCAATGGTATTGTAGCCATCGGTCAGGGACACGACGTTTTTGGAAAGACATTGATCTTTGCCGTATTCCCGGAACTTTATGCTATCGTTGCTTTGGCGGGCGTATTCCTGATGGGTTCCGCTCTCTAAGCAGGAACATGGATAGAAACAACGAGTTGCATTGGTTTGTCGGTCTCGTCAAGTCGTGTCAGGAAAGAAAAGTAGCCGAAGTGCTCACAAGCATGGGGGTGGAAAGTTACCTTCCTATCCAACGTGTGAAAAGGGTTTGGAGTGACCGCGTGAAGTTGGTCGATAAACTGGTGCTGCCTCGCTATATTTTCATTCACACCACCGAGAACAATCGAGTGCCGTTGCTTCAGGGTGTTTATGGGTTGGCATCATTCATCGCAAGAGGAACGGGACACCCTATTGTCGTGCCGGATGTCCAGATGGGACGGTTTATGCAGATGGTTGCGGCATCAATGGGAAACTTGTATTTTAGCACAGTTCCTTTGGCTCCAGGCGATGAGGTGACCATCCTTGAAGGAACGCTGGCCGGTTTGACTTGTGAGATTGTGAAGCTTCAAGGAAGCAAATGGGCTGTCGTTAGGCTTGGGGCTTTTGGCAACATCATGACAACGGTAGATGTGAATGTGGTGAGAAGGATGGTGAATACCGTCAATTAATCATGAATTAACTATGATAGGGTTGAAGCCGTAATTATTCATCCGAAAGCTTAGCAAACGGTGTTGGGCTAAGCTCATAATTCAATTTGAAAGTTTAAAATGGAAAAAACAAGAATTTTGGTAACCGGTGGTACTGGCTACATAGGCTCGCACACTGTTGTGGAATTGCAGCAGAGTGGATATGAGGTTGTTATCGTTGACAACCTTTCAAACTCTCGTGCGGATGTGGTGGATCATATTGAACAGATTACAGGCATCCGACCCGCTTTTGAGAAAGTGGATTGCTTGGATTCTGAAGGATTGGATGCTGTATTCCGCAAATATCCCAATGTGAAGGGCGTGATTCATTTTGCGGCTTCCAAGGCCGTAGGCGAGTCGGTGCAGAAGCCATTGATGTACTATCGCAACAATCTGGGTTCTCTCATCAACTTGTTGGAACTTATGCCAAAGCATGGTGTCGAAGGCATCATATTCTCCTCTTCGTGCACCGTCTATGGCCAGCCGGACGTGTTGCCCGTCACGGAGGCCGCTCCCATCAAGAAGGCCGAGTCGCCATACGGAAACACCAAGCAGGTCAACGAGGAAATCATCCAAGACTTTGTGGCAAGCGGAGCACCCATCAATGCCATCCTCTTGCGCTATTTCAACCCGATTGGTGCCCATCCTACGGCACTGATTGGAGAGTTGCCCAATGGAGTGCCACAAAACCTGGTGCCATACGTCACCCAAACGGCAGCCGGCATTCGTCAGCAACTTTCGGTGTTTGGCAATGACTACGACACTCCCGACGGGTCGTGCATCCGCGACTACATCTATGTGGTCGATTTGGCAAAAGCACACGTAATTGCGATGGAACGTATATTTCAGCACAAGCAGGAGAAACAAGTGGAAGTGTTCAACGTGGGTACCGGTCATGGGGTTTCTGTGCTTGAGTTGGTCAATGCTTTCGAACGTGCCACCGGCGTGAAACTCAATTATCGGATAGTCGGTCGGCGTGCAGGCGACATCGAAAAGATTTGGGCAAACCCCGAGCGTGCCAACAAGGTGCTCGGTTGGCATGCCGACACTCCGCTCGAGGATATTCTGGCTTCGGCCTGGAAATGGCAATGTACGCTGTCATAACCGACCAAGGGCATGCAAATCATCAATCATCAATCAGAAACGAATGGGACTGTTTAGTTTTTTTTCCACCAACAAGAAAGAAACTTTAGACAAAGGATTGCAACAGACAAAATCCGGGCTTTTCAGCAAACTGGCCCGGGTCATTGCTGCAAAGAGCAAGATCAACGACGATGTTCTTGACAATTTGGAGGAAATCCTCATAGCCAGCGATGTGGGTGTGGATACGACCCTCAAGATCATAGAGCGTATTCAATGCCGTGTGGCACGCGACAAGTATGTCACGACGGAAGAGCTCGACCTGATTCTACACGATGAGATAGCGGCCATGCTTACCGAGAACAACAACATCGACAGCGACAGCTTTGCACTTCCCGAAACTCACAAACCGTATGTGATCATGGTGGTCGGTGTAAATGGTGTCGGCAAGACCACCACCATCGGGAAACTTGCCTATCAGTTCCAAAAAGCAGGACTGAAGGTTTATCTTGGTGCCGCCGACACTTTCCGCGCGGCAGCCGTAGAGCAACTCGACGTGTGGGGCAAGAGAGTGGGTGTGCCAGTCGTCAAACAGTGTATGGGAGCCGATCCTGCCAGCGTGGCGTTCGACACCTTGAACTCGGCCGTGGCCAATTCGGCCGATGTGGTAATCATAGATACGGCCGGACGCCTACACAATAAAATCAACCTGATGAACGAGTTGACAAAAATCAAAAGTGTCATGCGCAAGGTTGTCCCCACCGCTCCCGACGAGGTGCTGCTTGTACTCGATGGCTCCACAGGCCAGAACGCCTTCGAACAGGCCAAACAGTTCACTAAAGCCACTGAGGTCACCTCATTGGCCATCACCAAACTCGACGGCACTGCCAAGGGGGGCGTTGTGCTGGGCATATCCGACCAATTCAAGATTCCGGTAAAATACATCGGACTTGGCGAGGGACTGACCGACCTTCAGTTGTTCAACAAAAAGGCCTTTGTGGATTCTCTCTTCTCATGAAACAACCTGTTGTCGATGTCATCACCATGGGCTGTTCCAAGAACCTTGTCGATTCCGAACGCCTTATGAGCAAACTTGAGTCGGCAGGCTTCAAAGTGTCCCATAATGCCACCCGACTTACAGGTCAGTATGCGGTAGTGAACACGTGCGGATTCATTGGCGACGCCAAGGAAGAGAGCATACAGATGATACTGGAACTATGCGAGCGAAAGCGTCGGGGCAAGCTTCTCAAGCTGTTTGTGATGGGTTGCCTAAGCCAACGCTATCTTACTGAACTGCAAGGAGAAATTCAGGAGGTCGATATGTTTTTTGGCAAATTCGACTGGGATGGCATCATCGGCCAACTGGGCTCCTGCCCCACCGTAGGGTCATCTTCCACCGAACAACCTGTCGTGAGCACAATTGATCGCCATCTTACAACCCCATCCCATTATGCGTATCTCAAGATATCTGAAGGATGCGACCGACATTGTGCCTATTGCGCCATTCCCATCATCACGGGTCGTCATGTGTCGCGCCCCATTCCCGAAATCCTGCTCGAAGTGAGAGGGCTGGTGGAGCAAGGCGTAAAGGAGTTTCAGGTCGTTGCCCAGGAACTTACTTACTACGGTGTGGATCTTTATGGCAAACAATGCATCGCCGAACTGGTGGAGCAGATGGCCCACATACCAGGAGTGGAATGGATTCGTCTGCATTATGCCTACCCTACCCATTTCCCGATGGACTTGTTGCGCGTGATGCGCGAGAATCGGAATGTGTGTCGTTATCTCGACATCGCCCTTCAGCACATCAGTACACCCATGCTTACCCGTATGCGCCGACAAATCACCGCCGAACAAACATACGACCTGCTTGCCACTATCCGACGGGAGGTGCCTGGCATACACTTGCGCACTACATTGATGGTTGGTTTCCCCGGCGAAACCGATGAGGATTTCCAACAACTCATGCAATTTGTCGCCACTACCCGTTTCGAGCGTTTGGGTGCCTTTGCCTACAGTGAGGAAGAAGGCACCTATAGTGCCTTGCATTATGCAGACGATGTGCCTACAGAAGTGAAACGACAACGTCTCGACAAGCTCATGGCATTGCAACAAGACATTTCTGCCGAACTGGCCCAAAGTAAAGTCGGCTCTACACTTCGTGTCATCATCGACCGTCGCGAAGGTGACTATTACGTGGGACGTACCGAATTCGACAGTCCAGAGGTCGATCCGGAAGTACTTGTCCCGGTGGCCGGACAACAGTTACGTTGCGGTTGTTTCTATCAAGTCCGTATCACCAAGGCCGATGAGTTCGACCTCTATGCCGTTGTGTCATGAACAATAAAGAGTTTATCGCAGCACTCGCCGAACGTACCGGATGTACATTGCGTGAATCCGACAACCGTGTCCGCTCCCTCGTCAAGGCAATGGCCGACCAACTCACTCAAGGGAATCAGGTCAACGTGCCATCGTTTGGCATCTTCGGGGTGAAGAAGAAAAACGAACGCATCAGTGTCCATCCCATCACA
>JAUNNV010000156.1 GCA_030531335.1 Bacteroidales bacterium | reverse complement strand
AACGTATCACCCCCAATTCCTTGCCCACTTTGATGAAGGCTGCAATGGCCTTGTCGAGATGTTCGGTCTCATGTCCGGCCGACAGCTGCA
Organism: Bacteroidales bacterium; assembly: GCA_030531335.1. GTDB lineage: Bacteria > Bacteroidota > Bacteroidia > Bacteroidales > Bacteroidaceae > DCGR01. The sequence continues at coordinate 4,362 of JAUNNV010000156.1, read as the reverse complement.
CACGTATTCGTGCCTGTCCCTTCGGCACTACCGGGTAATAGAATCCTGTCACATAGATACCCTCTTCCTGCATCTTGGCGGCAAAGTCCTGGCTCAGTTTCGCGTCGTAGAGCATCACGGCACAGATGGCACTCTGTGTAGGCTTGATGTCGAATCCGGCAGCCATCATCTTGTCGCGGAAGTAAGTCACGTTGTCCATCAGCTTTTCGTGTAGTGCGTCGCTTTCGCCCAGCATCTTGAACATCTCGATGCTGGCGCCTACGATTGCTGGTGCCACCGAGTTGGAGAACAGGTAGGGGCGCGAGCGTTGGCGAAGCATGTCGATGATTTCCTTCCTGCCAGTCGTGAAGCCGCCCATGGCTCCTCCGAATGCCTTGCCCAATGTGCCGGTGAAAATGTCTATGCGGCCATACACTCCAAACTGTTCGGCCACGCCGTGTCCTGTCGGTCCCACTACACCAGCCGAGTGCGACTCGTCCACCATGACCAGTGCGTCGTATTTCTCAGCCAAGTCGCAAATCTTGTCGAGCGGCGCCACGTTGCCGTCCATCGAGAACACGCCGTCGGTGGCTATGATTCTGAAACGTTGTTCCTGGGCTTCCTGCAGGCAGCGTTCCAGGTCGCTCATGTCGGCATTGGCGTAACGATAGCGTTTGGCCTTGCACAGACGCACTCCGTCGATGATCGACGCATGGTTCAGCGCGTCGGAGATAATGGCGTCCTGTTCCGACAGCAACGGTTCGAACAGTCCGCCGTTGGCATCGAAGCAGGCGGCATAGAGAATGGTGTCCTCGGTGTGGAAATAGTCCGATATGGCTTTCTCCAACTGTTTGTGCATGTCCTGGGTGCCGCAGATGAACCTCACCGACGACATGCCGAAGCCGTGGGAGTCCATGGCGTCCTTGGCTGCTTGGATGAGGCGCGGGTTGTCCGACAACCCCAGATAATTGTTCGCGCAAAAGTTCAACACTTCGTCGCCCTTGCCCACCTTGATGTCGGCACGTTGTGGGGTTACGATGATACGCTCGTTTTTGTAAAGGCCGGCTTCCTTGATGCCGGCAAGTTCCTGCGCAAGGAACTGTTTCATCTTTCCGTACATATCCTGAGTTATTAAGAATTTTGAGTGATGTCAATTTCTGTCGTCGTTGCAATAGTTTGCTTTCGGATGGCAAATATCCTCCTTTTTTCCGTCATTTCAAAAAATAATCGACAAAAAGTGAACTCAGACTCATTTCTTTCGTTTATCTTTGTGTCAAATTGATGAATCGACCACTAACATGAAAAGAAACATTCTCCTTGCTGTTCTTGTCCTTGCCTGCCGTCCGCTTCTCATGGGGCAGCCTGTCAAGGACGTGTTCACGCCGTTGGAGCCTGGTAGGATAACGCTTCACGGCTATTTGCAAAACGACATTCAAAACACCATAGAACATTGGCTGTTGCGTCCTATTCCCTACGAACGTTTCGTCGATTTCTTCCGCACGGGCGCTCCGCAGTTTGCATTGGGCGAGATGTGGGGCAAGGCTGTCCGCTCGGGCTGTATGCTCTACCGATACACCCACGACCCTCGCCTGAAGACCACCATGAAAGCCACTGTCGATGATTTGCTCACCACCGTGCAACCCAACGGCAGCATCAGCACCATCCGCATGGACAGGCAGCCGGGCGGGCCGATGGGCGACATGTGGGAGCGCAAATATGTGTTGCTGGGGCTCGACGAGTATTACCGTTACGTGGAGCAGGATCCGCGCGTGATGGAGGCCATGACAAGGCAGGCCGACTGCATCGTTGCACAAGTGGGTCCGGAGCCCAAGGTGCCGCTTACCTCCATGGGATGGAGCCCCAACCACATTGAGTCGAGTACGTTGCTCGAACCTTTCATGCGTTTGTACGGATGGACGGGACAGCGGAAATATCTCGATTTTGCCGCCTACATCGTCAGTACTGGATGTTCGCAAGGTTACGACATCTTGCAACAGGCCTACGACAATGTGCCGCCCTACCAAATGGGAGGCCCCTATCCGAAGGCCTACGAGATGATGTCGCTTTTCGAAGGACTTGTGGAGTACTATCGCGTCACTGCCGACGAGTTTTGCAAGACGGCGGCCATCAACCTCTACCACAACATCATGAAACATGAGCTCACCATCATAGGCAATGCCGGAGCCGACCAGCCTTACCATCCTGCCGTGATGGGCGAAGCCTGGGGAAACACCGCACTCGAACAGACCAACCCCGACATTACCCGCATGATGGAGACTTGTGTGGGGGTGACTTGGATGAAATTTGCCAGTCAGGTGCTACGCCTCACGGGCGATGTCGCCGCTGTCGAGGCCATTGAGACCTACGTCTATAACGGCTTGTTGGGCGCCCAGATGCCTTCGGGCGAGGGTTTCAGCTATGTCAACCTGCTCAACGGTCGCAAGTCCACCAATATGGGGTGGGGATGGGAGTTCGATGGTTTCATGGTCACCTGCTGCAATCTCAATGGCCCCATGGGGTTGGCCTATATCCCGTATGTGGCCGTCATGAACTCCGCACAGGGGCCGGTGGTCAATCTCTATAATGCTGGCGAGGCTGTGGCACGCACTCCCCAGGGACGTGAGGTGGCCCTTCACCTACAGTCCGACTATCCCCATTCCGGGCGGATGCGGCTTGTCGTCAATCCAGCCCAAGAAGAGGCCTTCACCTTGCGCCTGCGCATCCCTGCGTGGACAAGCAAGCCCTCGCTCAAGGTGAACGGAAAGCGTCTCGACACCACCCTGCAACCGGGCACATACGCTGAGTTGCATCGCATTTGGAAACCCAACGACATCGTGGAGATTGATTTCCCCATGGTGTGCAAGGTCATCGATGCGCCTCGCGGCAGCAATCGTGCGGGCGACAACTTCCAGGCACTCAAGTATGGCCCGATTGTGCTCGCACGCGATGAGAACATCGACCGTCACTATGCCGACCCCGTGACCATCAAGGCCAACCGCCGTGGATTGGTAAGCCTGAAACCCGTTGCGCCTACGCTCACCACGGCCCGGATGGAATTTCTCGTGCCTACCACCTCCGGCAGGATTCGCATGGTCGATTATGCCTCGGTCAACTGTTGGGGTGGACTTCACGTCTGCACGTGGCTGCCCATGAAGGGTAAGTGACAACTTTCGTGGCTTTGGGGAAAAAGAGCAGTTCAACACATTACTATTTGAGAATTTACAATTTACTGATCGCAGAAATTCAAGCATAGCAAACATAAGACAATGAAAAATGTTCTGAATAATGGTTAGACCTGACAGATAGGTTCGCAACTTACCAAGAAACTACCTCTCAGTTATTCCGGCAACATTGTGGCCGGCTACATACCGGGAGCCGAGCCTAAGGGCGAATTGAGGGAATCCGGTCCGTCGGAGGTGGTCGATATCACCAATCCGCAGCACATCGCCGACGCGGTGAGAAAATACAAGGTCGATACAATCTACAATCTTGCGGCACTCCTCTCGGCAGTGGCCGAGGCCAAGCCCCAACTCGCGTGGAAAATAGGCTTGGGCGGTCTGTTCAACACCTTGGAGGTGGCTCGCGAATGTCATTGTGCCGTGTTCACACCCAGTTCCATCGGATCGTTTGGCGGACCCTTCCCTAAGGACAACACGCCGCAGGACACCATCCAACGTCCCAAGACCATGTACGGGGTCACCAAGGTGAGCGGCGAGTTGCTGGGCGACTACTACTTCCAACGTTTCGGGGTCGATACCCGTTCCGTGCGCTTCCCCGGACTCATCTCTTATGTCACCCCTCCCGGAGGCGGCACCACCGACTATGCGGTCGATATTTATTATTCGGCGGTGAAAGGCGAGAAATTCGTCTGCCCCATCGGCAAGGGTACGCTCATGGACATGATGTACATGCCCGATGCGTTGCGTGGAATGATTGAGATTATGGAGGCCGATCCCACCAAGTTCATCCATCGCAATTCGTTCAACATCGCTTCCATGAGCTTTGCGCCCGAGACCATCTATCAGAAAATCAAGGAGTACGTGCCACAGTTCGAAATGGAGTATCGCATAGACCCACTCCGTCAGGCCATTGCCGACTCCTGGCCCAACAGCCTCGACGACAGTTGCGCACGCAACGAGTGGGGGTGGCGGCCCGAATATGGCCTCGACGAGATGACCCGTGACATGCTGGCCAAGCTGCGTGTGAAATTCAACATGTAATTCATGATTCATGTTTCGCATGTGTGGTTTCGGATAGAAGCCGCTACCTCGAATGCGGAAGGCAAGGTACTGCCTTCCAAGCAGAATGTGATGGCGGTCGCCCAGTCCGAGGGCTCTGCCCTCGGTTACTCATAGTACAGCCCTCCAGGCTGGACAAACAATT
>JAUNNV010000155.1 GCA_030531335.1 Bacteroidales bacterium | reverse complement strand
ATTACCCAAAAGCTATGATAACAGAAAAGATGTATAAAATGGCAAGGCGCATCTATTACGTATGCGCTTTATTGATGGTTCCGTCGGTAATCCTGTTCGGATGGATACTCTACGGCTATTTGGCCCACAACGAAAATGTCGGCAACCTTGTTCCAGCCGTCATCGACATCCTGCTGTTTGCCGTGCTGATGATACGCAACAAAAGCATCATGAACAAATACGAATCGCGGAATCGGGAGGACAATCCCTCCCAAGACAATGACGAAACAACCAACAATCAAATCGATTTACAATGAACATCCGATTGGAACAACCAGAAGATTACCGCGAGGTGGAGAACCTTACGCGCGAGGCATTTTGGAATGTCTATGCACCCGGATGCGTGGAGCATTTCGTGTTGCATCATTATCGCAACAATCCCGACTTCATCCCTGAGCTCGATTATGTGATGGAAGAGGATGGGAGGATTATCGGACATATAATGTACTCGAAGGCCGAAATCACAGGCGAGGACGGACGTGTGTTGCCGGCATGGACCTTCGGCCCCATCAGCATCCATCCCGACTACAAGCGGAAGGGATATGGGCTGAAACTCTTGAATTACTCTATAGGGAAAGCTCGCGAGATGGGGGTGGGCGTACTGTGCATGGAAGGAAACATCGACTTCTATCGCCATGCCGGATTCGTGTTGGCGAGTTCGCTGAACATCCATTATCATGCCGAGCCCAAGGAGTCGGTTGTGCCATATTTCCTCGCACAGGAATTGACACCAGGTTATCTCAATGGCATGGAAGGAACCTATCACACCCCCAAGGGTTATTATATTGCCTTTGAGCATCCCGAGGCCTTCGAAGAATTTGAGGCAACATTCCCTTTCAAGGAGAAGAAAGTGCTGGATTCCCAGTTGCAGACGATGACCCAATAAATGATAGTAATCCAATAAGTCGCGTCAAGATGGGGAACGCGATTTCCCAAAAGATCACAAATGGTGGACGGACGGAAAGTTCAGCTTCGACGGCTTGACGCTGAAGGAATGGATCAAGGCCACGGACGTTCAGAGTTGTTTCCGAAGAGCCTTTATCCACATGTTCGCCATGAGCTGATGGGTGGCATAGGTCGGATGTATGCTGTCCCAAATCCAATATTCAGGTGTGCCGGCTCGATTTTCTTTGATGAGTTTGTCGATGAGTAAATCGAAACGCATACAGGTGGCGTCAAACTGGTGGGCGAGTTTCACGACGACATCGATACATTGGTCAACAGCAGCCTTTCGCTTCTCGTAGTTCCCTTCTTTCACCTTCCATCCGGTGTTTGCTGTGAAGGGTGTACACAATACAAACTTGACGTTGGGATTGGTCTGTCGGGTGATGGTGAGCAATTGGCGATATTGCGCCTCCCAATTCTTCACGTCGAACGATGGCTGCCCGCTCCTAATCCATACCTCCACATCGTTGATACCTATGAGGATGTTGACAACATCGGGATGATGGTCGATGACATCGGCTTGCCAACGTTGTGCCAGGTCGGTAAGAAGGTTGCCGCCAATGCCACGGTTGAAAAAAACGTAATGTCTCTCGGGGTATTTCGACTGGAAATAGGCCGCACACATGGACATGAATCCATGGCCGTAGATGTGGTTGAAATCGGTCGTGGATCGTTGGTCGCAGGGCTTGCTGTCAGCTTTTCCCCAGTCTCCATCGGTGATGGAATCGCCGATAAAGAGAATGCGCTTGCCTTGTGCCATGTTTGGTGTGGCCATACAAAGGCAGGAAAAAAATAGGAGGAAGAATCTGTTCATTGTCGTTGTTTGAGCATGAGTTTCTTGAATAGGGTAGGATAGGGAGTCTCGAACTCCAACTGCTGATGGGTCACGGGATGGGTGAAGCAGAGCTTGAAGGCATGGAGTGCCAACCGCCCGATAGGATTGATGTTGCTGCCATAACGTTCGTCGCCCACGATGGGGTGTCGTTTGTCGGACAGGTGGACACGTATCTGGTTCTTGCGTCCCGTCTCAAGGTTGAGTTCGAGCAGCGACAATCCGTTGGCCCGCTTGATGGTGCGGAAGTGTGTGATGGAGAGCTTCCCCTCGCCGTCATCGTACTCCTTGGATGCCACGTAGAGTTTCCTGTCGGTAAGGAAGGACCGTATGGTGCCTGCCTCTTCCTCCATGTCGCCTTGTACTACTGCCACATAACGACGGTCGGTGACGAGCTCGTGCCAGTTGTCGCGCAGGTGGTTTTGTGTCTGCTCGTCCTTGGCGTACATCATGAGTCCTGATGTGTCGCGGTCGAGCCTGTGGACCACGAAAATGCGGTTGCGACGGTTCTGAAGCTTCACATACTCTTGAAGGATGTGTTGCGCGGTGCGTTCCTTTACATGGTCGGTGGCTACCGAGAGCAGTCCTTCTTTCTTTTCCACCACGATGATGTAGTCGTCCTCATAGACGATTTTCAGCATTGGGTTGTGGAACTCGTGATTGTGTCGGTTCCGACACACGGTGACGGTCATGCCTGGATTTAGTTGGAAATTGTATTGGGTGGTGATGACGTTATCGACCAGAACGACACGGTTGGTCAACAGATTTTTCGCCCGTGTGCGGCTGATGCCATCGAGGGCTTTCATGAGGAAGGCCATCAGTTCGGCAGTTTCGCCTACCGTAAATTGTGTGTTGGCCGGGGGGGTGGAGCGTGGCATGTTGTTGCGCATGGCTATGGTAATTTTGAATTATGAATTAAGATAAGAAGCTGAGGTGAGGAAGAAAATCTACGAAGTAAATTTTTCATTCAGGAAATCCTCCAACCTAAGCAGTTCGTCGCGATACTGTGCGGCTTCGATGAAGTTGAGTTGCTTGGCTGCCTCTTGCATGAGCTTGCGGGTGTGGGCTATGGATTTTTCGAGTTGCGGGCGGGTCATGTAGTCGGTCACAGGGTCGGCTACCAAGGCTTCCACATGCGGATTCTCGTTGATTGTTTTTTCTGCTGTGTTTTCGCAACCTGGCAATGCAATGGTATGGCTCTTCATAATTTGTTGTGGCGTGATGCCATGTGCGGCGTTGTAGGCCAACTGTTTCTCGCGGCGGCGGTTGGTCTCGTCGATGGTTTTTTGCATGCTCTCGGTGATGTGGTCGGCATACATGATTACTTTTCCGTTGACATTGCGTGCGGCGCGTCCGGCAGTCTGGGTAAGCGACCGATGCGAACGCAGGAAACCCTCCTTGTCGGCATCGAGGATGGCCACCAACGACACTTCGGGAAGGTCGAGTCCTTCGCGCAACAGGTTTACCCCCACAAGCACATCGTATAGGCCTGCCCGCAGGTCGTTCATGATTTTCACGCGCTCCAAGGTATCGACCTCGCTGTGGATGTAGTTGCAGCGAACGCCTGCATCGAGCAGATATTCGGTCAACTCCTCGGCCATGCGCTTGGTAAGCGTGGTCACAAGCACTCGTTCCTCGCGTTGGCGTCGGGTGTCGATTTCCTCCAGCAAGTCGTCGATTTGGTTTCTGACGGGACGGACTACGATTACAGGGTCGAGCAATCCGGTGGGACGGATGACCTGCTCCACCACCACGCCTTCGCTCTGCTCAAGCTCATAGTCGGCAGGGGTGGCACTGACATAGATGACTTGGTGCGAAAGGGCCTGGAATTCGTCGAAGGTGAGTGGACGGTTGTCGAAGGCCGATCTCATGCGGAAACCATACTTCACCAAATTGGTCTTCCTTGCCCTGTCGCCTCCATACATGGCGCGAATCTGCGGTACGCTGACGTGGCTCTCGTCGATGACCATCAGATAATCGTCGGGGAAGAAGTCGAGTAGGCAATAGGGACGGGTGCCTGCGGCGCGTCCGTCGAAATAGCGCGAATAGTTCTCGATGCCCGAACAATGCCCGAGTTCCTTGATCATTTCCATGTCGTATTCCACCCGTTCTTTCAGCCGCTTCGCCTCAAGGATGCCCCCCTTTTTCTCAAATTCGGCCACTTCTACCATCAAGTCGTCTTGAATCTGTCGGATGGCCATTTGTTGGCTTTCCTGGGTGGTCATGAACAGGTTGGCTGGATAGATCTTGTATTCGCTGAAATGCCCCAGAGTGATGCCACTCACGGCATCCACCTCGCTGATGTCATCGACTTCCTCGTCCCAAAAGCTGATTCGGAGCATGTTGTCGGCGTATGCCAAGAAAATATCCACCGTGTCGCCTTTCACCCTGAAGGAGCCGCGCATGGGATCGATGTCGTTGCGCACGTACTGGCTTCCCACCAAATGCCGGAGCAAGGCGTTCATGCCAAGCGTTTGTCCACGTTTCACCTTGATGACGTTCTCATAGAAGTCGGCAGGGTTCCCCATGCCATAGATGCACGACACCGACGACACAATAATCACGTCCTTACGCCCCGACAACAAGGCCGACAGAGCTGCAAGGCGCAGTTTGTCTATCTCGTCGTTGATGGCAAGGTCTTTCTCTATGTAGGTGTCGGTGGAAGGAATGTAGGCTTCCGGCTGGTAATAATCGTAATAGGAAACGTAGTAC
>JAUNNV010000030.1:17660-21022 GCA_030531335.1 Bacteroidales bacterium | reverse complement strand
CACTGTGATATGCCTCAAAAGTCCGTTCTCGGACGGCCTGGGGGGGGTAATTTCTTGTGCATCAGCAAATTGTAGCGACTCAGCATATAGCACGCACTTAGCACATAACACAATCCGTCAAGGACTCTTTGTGCCAATACCTTATATATACACTATAAGGCCATTGGTGCAAGGAGTCTTTGGTGTTTTGCAACCAACCTGCGCCCACACAGAATCATAAAATCATTGATTTATTCATTCATAAAAACAATTAACATCTAAAAAACATCAGCAATTATGAAAAAGGCAATCTATCAATCGCCTCAGATGAAGGTAGTAAAGATGAAGCAGAGAAACATCCTCTGCGCAAGTCGCGTAAGCGGTACAATCAAAGTCACGAACAATACTATTAATGAGTATGAAGGCGATGACTGGTAACCCAAGTATGTAAGCATTAAAAAGACAAGGAAAGATGAAAAAGACATTTGTATTCGTACTGATGGCCGCCACGCTTGGATTCACCTCGTGCAGCAATGGGGATGATGTCCTCGATGAGAACACCCAACAGGGCATGGTGCTCCGCGCCACAGTGGAACAGCCGGCAGAGGCACGTGCCGAAATCACTGATGATGGTGGAAAAACATGGAAATTCGCTTTTACGGATGGCGACAAAGTTAGTGTAACTAACACAAAAGTAACCGATTACTACGAGTTCACCAACAACGATGGCACAAACTTCAAGAGCGATAAAGCCAAGGTTACGGAAGGCGACGCCACATGGTATGCTTACTTCCCATCGGAGAGTATTGATTTGACAAATCAGAGCGGCACTCGGGATGGCGTGGCCAACAAGTATGCCCTCGCAGGTGCAACAGGAGACCCCACAACCGGTGCAGGCGGTCTGGAGATCGACATGTCGCCACAGGTAGCCATCCTGATGATCAACAGCCAGATGGACCTTATCAAAATCAGCGTAGAGACGGAGGAAGGGAAATGGGTAAAGGGCTTGACTGCAGCAAGCAATAATGCCTCATTCACATTGGATACAGTGGATAATACAGTGGAAGCAAAACCGACGCTTCTGGACAAATCAGGGAAGGACACCTACTACATTGCCGTACCCGCTGGCGTGATTTTTTCAATCTATAATGGCGGTTCTCTTGTAAAGAAAACAAACAAAAAACTCGTAGCCGGCATGTATTACAAATTGGACATAAAATAATAATAATCTAATGGCCAAATAAATAGGCAACGAAGATTCCGACAAGCATGGCAATGCCCTGCTGCTTCAAGATGTGCGAAGCAGGCAGGGCATTGTTGGATTCAGCAGGGCGACGGATGGGCCTACCCCCACGACACAAAGAAATCCCTCATGAAAGTGTCGATCGAACCATTCAAAAGAATCGAATGTACAAAGAAAGACGAAAAAAAACGAAAAACAACATGGCCGAATAAGGAGAATTCGCTACATTCGCGGATTAATACGAACAGAAAACAAACCATGCCAATCAAAAGACTTTTTCAGCCGACAAACGCCATCATCCTTGCATTACTCTTCTCATGTAAGCATCCAGAAACCACCATCCTCCCGGAGGAAGACAGTTCGGATTTTGTACTCGTCACCGATGTGGTTCCTGATGCCATTCTGGAAATTCGTTATTACAGCACCTATAATTTCATTGGTGACCGTATTCCTGGTTACGATGAACCCATCGCACTCATAACCCATCGGACGGCCGACTCACTGAAAGCCGTAAGCGACGAACTCCTGCAACAGGGCTACAGGCTTAAGGTGTTCGATGCCTACCGTCCCCAATGCGCAGTTGACTATTTCATGAAGTGGGCCAAGGACACAGAGGATGTTCGGATGAAGGAGTATTTCTATCCAGAGTTGGACAAATCGGTTCTGATTCCGCAGGATTATATTGCCGAGAAAAGCGGACACACCCGTGGATCAACCATCGACCTCACTTTGTTCGACATGAAAGAAGGACGGGAAGTCGATATGGGTTGCACGTTCGATTATTTCGGCATGGCATCGCACCCGGATGTCATGCCAGGACAGGAGATTGGTTCATACAGACCTATATCTGAAGAGCAATACCGCAATAGGATGATACTTCGCGATGCCATGCTGCGTCATGGCTTCAAGCCCTACGACTGTGAATGGTGGCATTTTACACTTAAGGAAGAGCCTTACCCTGACACCTATTTCACCTTCCCCATCAGCAAACAAGCCGTCGCAACGCCCCAAAAAGGAGAATAAGACTGTAAAATCATCCACCCAAACCCAACAGACGAACCAAGTGGATGCCAGACAGTTTTTTGTAAGCCTCCCTCAACGACACAGCAAAGCATCCAAATAATCGACATACCACTGCGGTTCGTGACGCATCACAACATAGCGATGGGGTCCTTCATTGTAAGGTGAGAACACATTCTCACCCGTAGTGGCATCGACCGACAACTTGCCACGCACCGTGTCGTAGCCTGCAGCGTGGGGGTCGCCCCACACGGCCATCAGTACCGTGAGTGGATCCCAAGCATAGCGTCCCTTCCCACTACCATGTGCCACCAAGATGCGATGTAGCAAATCCGTGTTGGACAAATGAGAACCGGCTACTACCTGAATACCTATCTCCCATCCTAAGAATGTAATTGGAGTAGGCCACGATGTGGCTATCAAAGTGCCGGCCTCACGACTGCGAGCCGTTCGAGTGAAGTTGTTTTCCTTTCCAGAAGGATATTTTCCCGCCATCATCCACAAATGACGCACTTTCGATGTGACCAGTTCCTTCCCACTGAGATTACTAATCGTATCGGGTTTGCTTGACAACAGCCGAGCCAAGGCATTGGGATAACCCACGGCAATGATGTCGATGGGATCGGCCGCCCGGGCAAGCAACGTCCGATAGAACACGACACAATCCTCATACGCATCTGCATTGTCTGCAGCACGCCGAGGATGAGATTCGATAATAAGCTCATGATAGGACGGCTTTCCCGTGAAATCGGTCGCTTCCCTGTCAACTCCCAAAGGAATGTTCGGACGACCCTCATAATCGAGGAACGCCGACAGAGAAGCCACACTGGTGGGACGGACTGCCGAAAGACAAATGCCATCGACCACCACCCGACCCTCACGTTCCTGTTGTAAGAGCAAACGAATGGCACATGCGTCATCCACATCAGTCCACCAATCGGTGTCGAAAACGACATGTCGGGGAGCAACAGGTTGGAAGCCAGACAAAGACTGGGCAGAAACGGGATATAAACAAAGGAAGGAATACAAGGCAACCGCCATGCAAAGACGAACGTATGTAAAGGCTTTCATGATATGCGCCAAGGATTTTATCGGAGTGGAGGTAATGGGATTCGAACCC
>JAUNNV010000030.1:0-17560 GCA_030531335.1 Bacteroidales bacterium | reverse complement strand
ATGACCTCTTGCATGCCATGCAAGCGCTCTAACCAGGCTGAGCTATACCCCCGAACAAACCACAACATATAAGACCGCCCCAGAACTTTTTCTTACCCTTACTCGTCTCACGACACACAACCGTGTGCCATGGATTCCTTTCGGAGTGGAGGTAATGGGATTCGAACCCATGACCTCTTGCATGCCATGCAAGCGCTCTAACCAGGCTGAGCTATACCCCCGAAACGGTTGCGACACGAAAGGGCACAACCGATTATTGTCATTTTGCGATAATCAGATAATAATTCTTCTTACCTTTTTGCACAAGCAGATACTTATTGTCGAGCAAGTCCGATGTGTTGACTGACTGATCAAAAGCAGCCAGTTTCTCTTTGTTGACGCTCACGCCTCCACCCTGTGTGAGTTTTCGCATCTCACCTTTCGATGCAAACACTTGAGCCGCATCGACAAACAAATCAACGGCTTTAGTTCCTTCCTCGAACAAATTCCGCGAAACCTCATACTGCGGAACCCCATTGAACACATCGAGCAATGTGGCCTCATCGAGCTTCAACAAGGAATCCTTGGTGGCCTTACCGAAAAGGATGCTGGATGCCTCCACGGCTGCCTCATAATCCTCGACCGAATGAACCATGACAGTGACCTCCTTGGCCAAACGCTTTTGGAGCATACGCTGCCCCGGATCCTGCCGATGTTCGGCTATCAACGCTTCTATCTCATCCTTGGGCAGGCTGGTGAAAATCTTGATGTAACGCTCGGCGTCGGCATCGCTCACATTCAACCAGAACTGATAGAACTTATAAGGAGAAGTGTATTCACGACTCAGCCACACGTTGCCACTCTCGGTCTTGCCAAACTTGCCTCCATCGGCTTTGGTAATGAGGGGACATGTCAGCGCATACACCTCGCCTCCCGTGGTGCGACGAATAAGCTCGGCTCCAGTGGTAATGTTTCCCCACTGATCGCTGCCACCCATCTGCAACTTGCAGTTTTTGTGCTCATTGAGGTAGAGATAGTCGTAACCCTGCAACAGCTGGTAGGTGAACTCCGTAAAGCTCAAGCCATCGCGAGCCTCGCCATTCAGACGCTTCTGCACAGAATCCTTGGCCATCATGTAATTGACGGTGATATGCTTGCCTATCTCACGGGCAAAATCGAGGAAAGTGAAGTCCTTCATCCAATCGTAGTTGTTCACAAGCTCCGCCTTGTTGGGAGCGTCGCTCTCAAAGTCGAGGAAATGGCTCAACTGTGCCTTGATGCAAGCGACATTGTGACGGAGGGTATCCTCATTGAGCAAATTGCGTTCTTGGCTTTTGCCAGAAGGGTCGCCAATCATGCCTGTGGCGCCACCAATCAAAGCCAACGGCTTATGCCCGCAACGCTGTAGATGTCGCAACATCATGATGCCACAAAGGTGACCGATATGCAAGGAATCGGCAGTAGGATCAATACCCACGTATGCCGTCACCATTTCTCTTTCCAATAGCTCCTCGGTACCAGGCATCATCGTATGCACCATGCCGCGCCATTTCAGTTCCTCTACAAAATTCATCGAATGAAAAATTTTCGGCAAAGATAAGCGTTTGTTTTCAATTGTCAAATTCTTTTGGCCGAAAGTTGCATTTCGACCAAAAGAAATAGTCACCAACCCAAATCCTTCATGGTTCGTGGAGCCGGGACAGGAGGCAAAGGCTTGCGTTCCTTCAGTTGTTCAAGTATTACCTCGATGGCCTTGTTGAGCTGTTGGTCTATACCCTGCTGCTCCTTCACCGGATCATTGTCAATCAGGATGTCAGGATCCACTCCATGATTCTCGACTATCCACTGCCCGGTCTTCACGTCATAATTGGTAAAGAAAGGCACACGCACATCAGTGCCATCAATATAAGGCAACGAACCACTGATGCCAATGATGCCACCCCAGGTGCGAGTTCCGATGACCGTTCCCATGCCGTTGGCCTTGAAGCTCCAGGGGAACAAGTCGCCATCGGATGCCGAATACTTGTTGATCAGAAGCACCTTCGGACCTACCAACGTGCCATCGGGCACGGTGTTGGTTCTTGTTGAAGTACGGCTCATGGTCATCCGATAGGGCTTGCGCAACAGACGGTCGATAATCATCGGCGACACATTGCCGCCACCATTGGCACGGTCATCAACGATGAGTGCCTCCTTGTCGAGTTGTGGATAATAATAACGTGCGAACTCGTTAAGCCCCTCTACACCCATATCGGGGATATACACATAACCCACACGTCCGTTTGTGGCTTTCTCCACAGTCTTGATGTTACCCTGCACCCACTCGTAATGATATAAGGGGTATTCATCGGCAATCGGACTGACGACAACGGTGTGTGCGCCTTCAGCCGATGGTTTGGAGTTGACACTCAGTTCGGTAAGCACATCGGCCTTTCCCACCAACAGCTGATAGATATTGGGGACAGTGTTGGCAGGTATGCCATCGACAGCCGTTATGTAATCGCCCACCTTCACATTTATGCCTGGCTCAGCAAGCGGAGAGCGAAGGCTCTTGCTGTAAGGAGCCCCTTGTAGAATCTTGGTGACTTGAAAGAATCCGCTCTTGTCGGCTTTCAGCTCCGCGCCCAGCAATCCCATGACAACACGCCTTGCCTCAGGCTTTTCGCCCGGCGACACGTATGCGTGTCCGCACGACAATTCGGAGATCATCTCTCCTATGACATAGTTCAAATCCAGACGACTCTTCACGTAGGGTAAAAGCACCGCATACTTCTCCCTAATGGCTTTCCAGTCGCGACCGTGCATGTTCTCCAAGTAGAAGCCATCACGGTAAGCGCGCCACACCTCATTGAAAATCTGGTTCCATTCCTCGCCATAGTTTACCGTTGCCGTCAGCCGGCTCAAATCAACTGTCTTATCCAACCTGGCTTTTCCATGCGGAATGTCGCACACATACACTTTTTGTTCTCCAGCACCGTATTTCACGAACAAAGCCTTCTTGCCACCCATAGGTACAGTCATCGTTGCGTCGGCGACCTGTTCCTGCTCTTGGCTTTTCAAATCGAAACATGAAGTGCCGCGTCCCGAGCTGTACCACACCTTGGCGCCGTCGCAATAGAAATTGTAGTAAGAACCAACCGGCAGAGGCAACTTGACAATACGGCTTTCGATGCCCTCTGGGTCGATGGCCACCACCTTCAGGCTATCCTTCCCTGCATCGGCCTTCTTGGCGGCGCCACCCTTGCCGCTGGCAACATCTGTCTTGACTGTCTCGGTCACAGGGAGTAATGGTGAAGGCGTATCCTTGGCAAGCATGGCCATATATACACCTCCCATTCGTGTATAGACATGGTTCCATTCCAAAGAGCCATATTGAGGGTTCAGGTCGCGCTCGGAACTGAACACCAAGTATCTGCCATCCGAACTGAAAGTGGGTGAAGACGAATGATACCACTTTTCCGTCACAGGAAATTCCTTGTGAGTGTCCAGATTGAACACATACACCACAGCCATCTCGTTCTTGCCGCTTTTCGTATAAGTCATCCATCGACTATCAGCCGAGAAGTCAAGTCGGTAGAATTCCCCTTCTGGATTCTGAAGTAAGGTCTGTTTTTTCCGGCTCTCTACCTCAACTTCGACCACGCGGTTCTTCCGATCGGTATAGAGAATTTTCTTGCTGTTCGGCAACCAATAGATGGAACGGATATAGGTGTCGTTGTCGCGAGTGAGCTGTTTGGGCTCTCCTCCAGCGACAGGTTGCAGCCACACCTCGGTCTCACCAGTACGGTCGCTGATATACGCCACTGACTTCCCGTCAGGACTTACCACCACACAGCGTTCGTTGGCACCCGAAGTGCGTGTGATATTCTTCGTTACCCCCCTTTCCACAGGCACATCGAACACCTCGCCACGAGCAGCGACAAAAAGACGCTTGCCACTGACAGAAAGCGAATAGTCTCCCGAATTGGCGGACACATGCTTAAATTCCTCACGCGCATAAATATTGTCGGCATTCAAGGTTATGTGAATCTGTTCTGTCTTGCGTGTCGTAGGATCCAGCCAATAGAGATAACCGCCATGTTCATAAACTATCAGTTTCCCATTGCACGAAGGAAACTTCACATCATAATCGGTATAGTTGGTCACCTTCTCGGTGGTCTGGGTCTTTGTGTTATACACGAAGATGTTCATTGTCATGTCGCGGTCGGAAATGAAGAAAATCTCATCGCCCACCCACATGGGCATGATGTCCTGCGACACGTTGTTGGTAAGATTCTCAACTGTTTTCCTTGCCGGATTGTAAAGCCATATTTCGTCGGCCATACCACCTTTGTAGTATTTCCACGTACGGAACTCGCGCATTACGCGGTTGTAGGCAAACAGTTTTCCATCGGGCGAATACGAACAGAAGCCGCCTTCGGGAAGGGGTATTTCCTCGGGCATACCACCCATCAAGGAAGCTTTCCACAATTTTCCTTCGAAACCATCGCCTATACGGTTACGATATACCACCTGTTTCCCATCGGGAGTCCAAGTAAGAGTCATATTGTTGGGACCCATACGGTCGCCCATGTCATCACGACTGTTCGTGGAGGTGTAAGTAAGTCGTCGTGGCTCACCACCCTTTGCTGGCATGACATACACTTCAGTGTTGCCATCGTACTGTCCCGTAAAAGCAATCTGGCTTCCATCAGGAGAGAAGCGGGCGAAAATCTCAACTCCCACGTGAGAGGTCAAACGCCGAGCCTCACCTCCTGCAAGAGGAGCCTTGTAGAGGTCGCCGGCATAAGTAAAGACTACATCCTGTCCGTTGGTGGTGGGAAATCGCAACAGGCGGGCCTCGTCGGCCTGTCCGTTCGCGACACAAGCGACCAGCAACAGCAGCGCATAAAAAAGTCGTTTCATGTTTTTACATAATTAATGTTATACTCCTTGATTTGAAATATCAAAATTGCCTGTCTTCGCCTTTACCTATTCGGACAGTGCGGATGCGACCATCCATCGAGATGGATACGTAGTCGAAACTCTGCTCTTCCACGGTGCCCTTGGCCCTCTTGATGTCCTCGTAGTTGCAATCGGCCGTGACATTGATCTGAGCCTGCCCTCCTGGGAATCGGAGTGAGTAGTCGCGGTGTCGGTGCCCACAAACGACACAAATCATCCGCAAATCCTGACGCGATGCGAAATCGTATGTCTTCTCTCCGAGTTTGAATGTCGAGTGTTCACTGAACGAGGAAAGCGCATCCTCCGCAGGAATCTTCTTCTTCTCTCCAAGGAAAGGAATATGACTGACAAACACCAATCCATATCCTTTCGGAGCCCCAAGAATGGCCTTCTCGACAACCCATCGGAGTTGTGTGTCCGAGAGCCCACCTTGCATGTTGTCATCCTGGACAGTGTCGGTTGTATCGAATACGATGTAACGCACTTTTTTCCCGGGATTGTCATAATAAAAATACGAAGTGTATGGATCCACCTCATTTGATACCGCTCTCATCGGACGGAAACGTGCCAACACCTTGGCGCTTTCCCACGCCGGAAGAGTTTTACGTTCCTTGGTTATCCATTGTTTCCTGCCCGTGTAATTCACTATGTCGTGGTTTCCCCTGGCCCAAAGAACAGGGGAAACTCCACGCATTTGTTCCAAGGCGGAAATCTGCATCGCCAAGCCTTCGTCGAAATCATCCACATAAGTGAGCGCATCGCCTCCATACACAATGAGTCTCTTCTCGGCCATGTGTCCAAGAGCTTCGAGAAGGGAAGCCGAGAAGCCGCAATTGACTGGGAAATGCATATCGGTAATGAAATAGAATCCATCGATTTCAGTTTTCTGAAGTTGTCTTATCTGTGCGGCCTTGCCTTCGAGATAGGATGCATAGTAATCAGGGACTTCGTGCACATCCTCACATTTGCCAATGAAAAAGCGTCGCACGTCATCCCATTTGAAATACACTTTGTCAATGGCTTCAAGACCAGGAAACACCACCTCTTCTTCATTGAATAATGCCTTCACAATGACATCCGACTTCACATTCTTATAGAATTCAAGTTGGAGATTGCTGGCCATGCAAATTTGCCTAAAGCTCTGCCAATAGCGATAAGGTGCATCCTTAAAGGCGGGAAACGCATATCCACCAATACCCAACAGGTTCATTGTCGGACCCACATTGCCATCATGGGCAAAACGGAAGTCGGCACAATGTCCATTGCCGTCCAATGCCCTATCGGCATCATCTACTATCAATCGCAACCATTTTTTCCCGTTGTTGGCCATGCCCGAACGTGTCGGTGCGAATGTTCCGTATTTCGCATTGAATGAGACATCCCTTTTTTTATAGAACGACAACAATTCCTGAGAGGAAAAGAATCGCAGAGGATTGACTTGGATGTCAAGGCATCCGGCAGGAGCAGATGCCAAAAACAGTTTAAAGAGAACATCTTGTGAAGCTTTGTATCCGACGAAAAGTCTCGATCGAAGACCGTTTAGCTCATCATCTGAAGGCGACATGACTTTCTCCTCGGCCGCAATCAAGGAGTCCAACACTTCACGAGCCAATGGCTTATCCGTTGGCCGACTGATGTTGTCCGTGTCAAACCCACAATTGATGTGAAAGTCAAGACCAGATCCGGCCGACGGCAATCCTGCTATGAACCCCGCCATGCTCTGTATGGTTCTCTGTACTGTCGTCGATGTACAACCGACAATTTTCCTGTCGTGTTGGCGGAAGACAGTGGGGGTTCGGGCTGCAAGCCTGCGGGCAATGCCTGTGTGCTCGGCAGAACCCCGCCTCGTCAACATTCCATCCATCCCCACATGGGCTTGTTGTATGTGGCGAAGTTCCATTCTGAGACTATCCCCCTCGGCTGTCAAGGACTTGGCAGCATGAAGAGAATCGAGCAATGCCACCACTCCGTCATACACCTCACTGCCTCGCGTTTGATAGCGGCTTCCATGTCGGCCAAAATGGCTTATGTAAAAAGCAGTATAACCTTTCGGAGTGGGAGTATAGCTGATTTCTGAGGAAAAATAATACGGAGAATGGCAAGCCGCTGCCCTGTAAGGATATTCCTTGATGGCAGATAGAATTGCTTCATCGTCCATTTCTTGAGCCATACATTTCAGTCCAAAAAATTCCGGCACAAGCAACAGTGCCATGGCGAAACACAAAAGTCCCCTTTTCATGTCATCATTCTATTGTCAAGACATTGGTCAAACCATCGGCAGAACTTCCCCCGACCAACACATCAAAAGTACCCACAATATTATCAATCGTGTTCGAGCTTTCGTCCCACCATGCCAATTGTTTTGGGGTGAGCTCAATGGAAACGTTCTCTGCGGCACCAGCCTTCACATGGACACGCTTAAATGCCCGAAGCGACTTGAACGGTCCCATGGGATCGTCGTGCTTCCGCAGATACACCTGAACGACCTCATCGCCATCCATACCACCTTGATTCCGCACCTCCACTTGGAGAGTGAGAGGCTGTCCGGCCTTAATGGTTTGTGGCATCCGTACATTACCATAGCCGAAGGTTGTATAGCTCAAGCCATAACCGAAGGGGAACAATGGTTCCTCCTTGAGATAGCGATAAGTGTGACCTGCCATGTTGTAATCCTCAAATTCGGGTAGTTGTTCGATGTTCTTATAAAAAGTGATGGGCAACCTGCCTGCGGGATTGTAGTCGCCAAACAACACGTCGGCCACAGCTGTTCCACCCCGCTGTCCTCCATACCAAGCCTGCAGGATAGCCTTGCACGACTTTGTTTCGGGCACAAATCCGATGGCCGATCCCGAGCAGTTCACCAGCACCACAGGCTTGCCTGCATCCGACAACGCCTGCAACAAATGCCGCTGCACGGCAGGAAGCTCAATGTCCGTACGATCGCCGCCACGGAATCCCGGAAGCTTCACACCCATTTCCTCACCTTCCAACCGAGGAGAGATACCACCTACAAAGACAACCACATCGGCATCCTTCACCTGGCGAAGCACTTCGGCTGTCGAGACCTGTTCCTTCATGCTGATATCGAAATCGAGCTGAGCCTCACCGCCACAATAAGTCCAATCAATTTGAACGGCGTAGCCTTTGCCAGCCTGCACCTGCATGGACTTCGACGACACGCCTCCTCCATGTTGTGCCGAGGCCTTCTTGATTTCTGTTCCATCGACTGAAAGGCGATATTGTCCACATTGGTAAAAATCAAAAATCACCTCACCCGATTTTTGCGGTGTAAGCACACATTCATAGCGAGCGGAGAAATCCTTCAGGTTCACCGAAGGGGCAAACGGATTGTCGCCCATTGTACACAAATGGAATGGATCCTCCATCTGAACCTGAGTCACAGGATCTCCTTCCTGATTGACATTGTTCCAATAAGTGGCCTTGAAACCATTTTTCCCATCGGCCTTACAATCGCCGAAAATGCTACGCTTCACCCCCTCTTCCACACAATCGCATGCTTCGGCGAAAACGAGTTTGTCGGTAGGTCCCAATTTCTCTCGAATTCCCTCCAGTATGGTTATCGTATGGCGTGGTTGTCCATTGTAGTTGCCCCACAACATGATGGAGTCATTGGCGTTGGGACCGACCACGGCAATAGTCTGTCCCCCTCGTTTCAGCGGAAGGATGTTGTCGCGATTCTGTAGCAAGACCATCGACTCACGAGCCATCCGCAATGCCAGCATGTCGCTTTCAGCCGTCGCCACCTTCGAGTAAGGTATTTGTGTCCACGACACCAGTTCGTCGGGATCCATCTCTCCCAACTGGAAACGAGCCTTCAAGAGGCGGGTCACACTCGTGTTCAGGCTTTCCTCGGTAATCAATCCGCGCTCCACACTTTCCTTCAGATGTTTGTATGAGGATCCACATTCCAAGTCAGTACCGGTCAGCACCGCCTTTGCCGTAGCGGAGGCACCATCGGGATATGTCTCATGCCGCCCCTTCTTATAGAAATCGTCGATGGCACCGCAATCCGACAACACAATGCCATCGTAACCCCATTCTCCACGTAAGATCTGCATCAGCAATTTGTCGCTGCCACAACAAGGGTCACCTTCGAAACGGTTGTAAGCACACATCACCTCACGTACCTTTCCTTCGCGCACCAATGTCTCGAATGCAGGCAAATATGTCTCATACAGGTCGCGTGGGCTGATGTCGGCAGCATCGAACTGATGCCGGCTCGATTCCGGCCCGGAGTGCACGGCAAAATGCTTGGCACAAGCATGAAGTTTCTCATATTTTTCGTTAGCTTCCAAACACTGCAAGCCACGAACTACCTCCAAGCCCATCACAGAGGTCAGGTATGGATCTTCGCCGTATGTCTCGAAGCCACGCCCCCAACGCGGGTCGCGAAAGATGTTGATGTTGGGCGTCCATACGGTCAGACCCTCGTAACGATCCACTTCCCCTTCCTGTTTCGCCTTGGTGTTCTTTGCCCGTGCCTCGTCGCTTGCCACCACGAACACATCGTGAAGTAACGAAGGATTAAACGAGGCCGACATGCCGATAGGCATTGGAAACACCGTGGACAAGCCATTACGTGCGATGCCGTGCAACGATTCGTTCCACCAATTGTATTGTTTGATGCCCAAACGCTCCACAGGAGCGCTCACGTCCATCATCAACCTGATTTTTTCATCCAACGTAAGCTCTTTCACCAAAGCTTCCGCTCTTTTCTCCGCTGCAAGATCAGTATCCTGCCACGTGTTTTTTTTGTTGCATCCAACCAAGGCTACAACAATGGTAACACAAAGAATAATGTTTTTTTTCATGATTTATAAGATTCTACTGTTCCACCCATTTTGTCCATTTTCCATTCGACAGGCTGGCCTGCCACATGGTCTCCACAAACTGCATTCCCCTTACACCCTCATACACATCGGGAAAGTCCAGGCACTCTGTTTGAGGCGTCTGCCCCGACGCTTTCGCACGTATTGTCTTGGCGAAGTTTCGATAAATGTTTGCAAAAGCCTCGATGAATCCCTCAGGATGTCCGCCGGGTACACGCACATTCCACAAAGCCAAATCACTCAAGTTCGCAAAACCATTTCCCATGCGAATTTCCTCGGTAGGCCTGTCCAACCATTTGGCGTAAATGGTGTTCGGTTCCATCTGACACCACTCCAAGCCTCCCCACTCTCCATAGATGCGCAAACGGATGTTGTTTTCTTCACCCGTTGCGATTTGTGTGGCCTGCAATATGCCTGTCACACCATCTTCAAAATGAAGAAAGGCTGCGACATCGTCATCTACTTGCCGGCCTTCCACAAAGGTATGCAACTCGCCGCATAGTTCCTCCACACGCAAACCTGTGACATATTCGCACAAGTGCCAGGCATGTGTGGCTATATCGCCCAAACATCCTCCCTTTCCTGCTGTTTCCGGATTAGTCCTCCAACCCGCATTGTTGCCTCCTTGTAATTCTATGCGTTGGGAAAGCCATCCTTGCGAATATTCCACGAAAACCCGACGGAGCTTTCCCAAGTCGCCACGTGCCACGCGCGATTTCATTTCCTTCACTGCGGGATAGGCCGAATACGTATGTGTAAGAGCCAATGTCAGTCCCGTTTGCTCCACTTTATCACGAAGTCGCAAGGCCTCGTCCAAGGAGAAAGTCATGGGTTTGTCCACAACGACATCAAATCCCAGATCAAGTGCCATGGACGCTTGTTCGAAATGCACATTGTTGGGAGTAACGATTGCCACGAAGTCCATTCGTTGTCCGGTGGGAAGTTGGGCTTCCCGACGCAACATATCCTGATATGTCGCATACGTGCGCGACTCAGGCACATGCCATTTTCGCGCTGTTTTCAATGAAATCTGATAGTCACGGCTGAAGCAACCACAAACCAGCTCAATGTCGTTCTCCATCAAAGCCGCTCGCAGATGAACAGGGCCGATGAACGCACATCCGCCGCCACCTATCATTCCCATTCGTAGTTTTCGGTTTTCCATAAGGTTTTAGAAATTGGTGAGGACATCGTTGCGACATGTTTCTCTACAGACACATAGCCGCAACGATGTCGATAAGGTTGCGACAATTCTTAGAAGCCCTGGTTACTTGAAAGCATAACGGAAGCCGTCCGTCTTGTTCCAATCTCCACGAGTGAAATCGGGCACTTTCACCGGCATCGAGTTGTTCTCCAAAGAAATGCGGCTCAACTCCTGCACACTACTCCACTCGGCAGCATCATACACATCTTCATCGAGAGGCAATCCGTTGCGCAAGCAATAAACCAGACGATAGTCCATGATGTAGTCCATGCCGCCATGGCCACCCACTTGTTTTGCTTTTTCCTCTATCTCCTTCACGAAGTCTGGGCGATAAGCCACCAACAGCGAGTCCATCACCTCCTGCGACACTGCGTTGTGTCCATTGATTTCTTTCACCGAAATTTGCTGGATAGGATACTTGTTTGCGAACCCCGCCGTACCTGTCAGCTGGTGCATACGGCTGTAGGGGCGATAAGCGTACACATTGTGCTGCACCTCGATGAGTTTCTTCTGTTCCGTCTGGATAAGGCTGATGGTATGGTCGCCATCGGCACATTCGTCCTTGCCTCTCCATTTCTTGGCACTTACACGTCCATTATAAGAAGGTGTATCCATTGCCACGAGGTAGTCCATTTTGTCGCCACGGTGAATGTTCATGACTTGGCAAATCGGGCCAAGGCCGTGTGTCGGATAATTGTCGCCACGGTGGGCCATGTTATAGTCGAGACGCCAAGTCTCGCTGCGGTCCCAATCCTCGGCAAGGAAGTGGATGTAAGCACCTTCCACATGATACACATTGCCAAACAGCCCTTGTTGGGCCATGTTGAGCGTTGACATTTCGAAGAAGTCGTAGCAGCAATTCTCAAGCATCATGCAGTGGCGACGTGTCCGTTCCGAAGTGTTGACCATGCGCCAGCAATCCTCGATTGTCATGGCGGCAGGCACCTCGATTGCTGCATGATGTCCATTCTCCATGGCACACACGGCTACGTTCACATGGTCGAGCCAGTCGGTAGCGATATACACCAAGTCGATGTCGTCGCGCTGGCAGAGTTCCTTGTAGGCTTCGCTGCCTACATAACCCTGAGCGGTGGGCAAGCCGCTTTTGACAAGAATGTCGTTGCAGATGTCGATTCTTTCCTGTTTCTCGTCGCACAAAGCCACAATCTTAACCCCATCAATCTGAGTGTAGCGTCTCACTGCGCCAGTACCGCGTCCGCCAATGCCGACAAAGGCCACTCGCACGGTGTCAATAGGGTCGCAAGCCAATCCGAGGGCAGTGGTCTGTCCAGGCTCACGATCCGGAGTTTCCAATACAATCATCCCGTTTTCGATATGGGCGGGAACGGAAGCGGGAACTGTCTTTGTGCACGACGATACTACAGCCAAGCACAATGCAAGAAGCAAATAAACTGTTTTTTTCATTGGTAAGAAATTATGTAAGAAAGTTATGAATAAGAAACCCAAAAAGTCAAGCGACCGATAATGAGAGTTCTTGCAAAACCAACCTATCAGGTACGCTCGACCAGATTATGAACCCTTCGCGAAGATACGTTGCTTCGCCGTGATTACATGTAGTCCTTCCAATCAACCATACGCATGTCGCCTTTCTTGAGGAAGGTGTCGTGCATGGCTAACGATGCCGACAGCACATGCGGTGTCTGACCCTTGCCCGCACTGTGGACATAGTCCCACAGGATGTTCTTGTAGTCGGGATGCACGCAGTTTTCGATGATTGTCTGGGCACGCTGTATCGGACTCTTGCCACGCAAGTCGGCCACACCCTGTTCGGTTACGATGATGTTGACATCGTGTTCGGTGTGGTCGGCGTGCGACACCATCGGAACGATGGCGCTGATCTTGCCTTCCTTCGCCACCGACGGACAGGTGAAGATGCTGATGTACGCATTTCGGGTGAAATCGCCCGAGCCTCCGATACCGTTCATCATCTTCGTACCAGTGACATGGGTAGAGTTGACGTTGCCATAAATGTCGGCCTCAAGTGCCGTATTGATGGAGATGACACCCAACCGACGGATAATACCAGGGTTGTTCGAGATTTCGCTCTGACGGAGCACCAGTTTGTCCTTGAAGAACTCAATATCGTCATATATTCCTTTCAGGCAATCGTTGGTGACCGTAAGCGAACAAGTAGAGCCAAACTTGATGCGTCCTTGGCGTATCAACCCTACGACCGAATCCTGCAGCACTTCGGTGTACATCTGGAAAGCGGGGATATGCTCCGAACGACCCAAAGCACCCAACACGGCGTTTGCGATGTTGCCTACGCCACTTTGCAAGGGAAGGAAAGTCGATGGGATAATGCCACGGTGCATGTCGCTTTCCAAAAACTCAGCCACATTCTGGCCAATCTTGTCGGTAATAGGGTCGGGAGCCGTGAACGAACGAGCCTGGTCGGGGATGTTGCACTCAACCACGCCCAACACCTTCTTGGGGTCGATCTGTACGTATGGCAAACCGATGCGGTCGCTTGGCTTGTGGATGGGAATCTCCATGCGGTAAGGAGGATCCAAAGGCTCATACACATCGTGCAAGCATTTTGCCGCCACGCTGTGGGCTGCGTTCAGCTCGATGATGATGTGGTCGGCCAAACGGGCTATGGTCGGCACAATGCCACCGGCTGCTGTCAGATACACCTTGCCATCGTCGGTGATGTCGCAAGCTTCGATAATGGCGATGTTCACCTTGCCCATGAAACCATAACGGAGCTCTTGTGCCATCTGCGACAGATGAAGGTCGTTGTATGCGATTTCACCGTTGTTCACCGCCTTGCGGAAATCAGGATTGGTGGTATAAGGTGCACGGTAGCGGATCGCCTTCACCCTGCTCAGGATGCCATCCGTTGCCTCGCCTGTGGATGCGCCGGTGAAAATGCCGATTTGAAAGGGGCGGCCTGCTGCGTGTTCAGCCTCTGCTATCTTTGCGATTTCCGGAGTGACAGCCTTTGCGGTGCCTGCTGGAGTGAAGCCCGACAGACCAATGTTAAAACCATGTTTCACATAACTTGCAGCTTCTGCTGCTGAAATTCGTTTAAATGCCATGATGCAATGTGTTTGTTTTATGTCGTTTTTATTTCACTTATCTATTGCGACGCAAAGTTAGTGTTTATTTTTCATTTTCCTTCACATAGTTGGAATAAAAATCGAACCTCGGAAAGAGGCTCGACTAATAAGGTTTGACACCTAAACTGCGTGCAATGTGTCGGGGATGAATGGCGATTGAAAAACTACGGAAGCTCCACTCTCGTCAAACCAGACATCGTGTACGAATATTTTTCGACCTGTACTTGTTGGGTTATCCGAAAAATGGATATATCTTTGCGGCAATGAAACAATGTTATGTGCCCTGTTTTTTGTGACAATATCCGCGATGGTTTGTTGAATGTCATTCACGACATCCCGTTCGACAAACTTTTTGTGTTACTCGACGAGCAGACGGAAAAACTGTGTTTCCCCCTGCTGAAACTGGAAGAGGCACAAATCATACGCATCAAGTCTGGCGAATCCAACAAAAACATCGCCACTGTGGGGCATGTGTGGCAACAGTTGTCGGCCTTGGGAGCCTCACGCCACTCATTGCTTGTCAATGTCGGTGGAGGCATGTTGACCGATTTGGGTGGATTCGCAGCAGCCACCTTCAAACGTGGCATCCGTTATGTCAATGTGCCCACCACGCTGTTGGCCATGGTCGATGCTTCGGTGGGAGGCAAGACCGGCATCAACCTCGATGGACTGAAGAACGAGATAGGTGCCTTTTGCCCCGCAGAGCAAGTCGTCGTCTGCACTCGGTTCCTGCTCACCCTTGACAAGCGGAATTGCCTGTCGGGATATGCGGAAATGATCAAGCACGGATTGCTCAGCAACACCGCTCATTGGGCAGAGCTGATGTCCTTCGATTGGCAGAAGCCCGATCTCTCCCTCCTTCAGGACATGGCGATGCGCTCTGTACTCATCAAGCAGCTTATTGTGGAGAAGGATCCATACGAGTCGGGCACGCGCAAGGCCCTCAATTTTGGCCACACCGTTGGCCACGCCCTCGAAAGCTTTTCGCGTCATCGAGCCGAACCGCTTCTTCACGGAACTGCCGTGGCGTTTGGAATGGTGTGCGAGCTGTATCTTTCCTTCATGAAGTTGGGTTTTCCCAAGGACAAGCTTCGGCAAACGGTGCAATACATTAAAGACAACTACAGTGCCTTTGCCTTCGACTGCAAGCATTACGACGAGTTGTATGAGCTGATGACACACGACAAAAAAAACGTTGCGGACACCATCTGTTTCACCTTGCTGTCGCAGATTGGGGATTTCCGCATCAATCAGCAGGTTACCCATGACGAAATATTCGAGGCCCTCGATTTCTATCGAGAGAGCCTTGGCGCATAGAGCCGTAAAAAAAACAAGAAAATGTTTGTTTGGTAAAAAATAAAGCACTACCTTTGCGTCCGCAAATACGGGGTGTAGCTCAGCCCGGTTAGAGTACACGTCTGGGGGGCGCGTGGTCGCTGGTTCGAATCCAGTCACCCCGACATTTGTAAGGTAAGCTTGCCGAATCAAGGTAAGCTTACTCGCTTTTATGCGGTTCACTTGCATGTCTGGCGGCTATGGACGTGGGTTGCCACACGATTCGATGTCGTGGCAGGTGTCGCAATGTCAGGTCAAGGTAGTGATTCGAGTGAATATGTTTGGATAGTAAAATTTTCAGCAAGTAATCGACGATATGCTCGTTTACTGGAGAAAAAGTCATATATTTGCGACCATGAACAATAGGAATTGGATTGACGTATTCTCCGGGTGGCGTCAACAGCATGTTAGTGAAAAGAATTTCATACTGATTCTCAGCTTCCTTGTGGGAATCGGCACGGCATTGGCTGCGGCACTACTGAAATTTCTTGTCGAGTGGATCAAGACATTCCTTACCGACAATTTCAATGCCGAGGGAGCGAACTGGCTGTATTTGGTTTATCCCGTGGTCGGCATCCTGTTGACAGGCCTTTTCATACGCTTCATCGTGAACGACGACATCGGACATGGCGTAACGAAAATCCTCTATGCCATTTCGCGTCGCCAAAGCCGCATTCGCCGCCACAACACATGGTCGTCGGTGTTCGCCTCGGCCATCACCATCGGCTTCGGAGGCTCCGTAGGTGCCGAAGCACCTATTGTGCTGACGGGTTCGGCCATCGGGTCGAATCTGGGTAGCCTGTTCCGAATGGAACACAAGACACTGATGCTGCTCGTAGGTTGCGGTGCCGCCGGTGCGGTGGCAGGCATTTTCAAGGCTCCCATTGCCGGATTGGTGTTTGTGCTGGAAGTGCTGATGATAGAGCTGACCATGAGTTCGCTGGTTCCACTTCTGGTCTCAAGCATGACGGCAGCCACGGTGTCATATCTCCTCACCGGCACCGAAGCCATGTTTTCCTTCCATCTGGAAGAATCCATGCAACTCAACAAGTATTTCGCAGTACTCATCCTGGGTATTGTGTGTGGCATGGTCTCACTCTACTTCACCCGAGCCATGAACTCGGTCGAAAACGTATTCCGACGATTTAAGAATACATACATAAAGTTTGGCATAGGAGCCACGATGTTGAGTGTACTCATCTTCTTTTTCCCCCCGCTCTATGGCGAGGGATACGACACCATTGAACTCCTGCTGAATGGGGTGGACAGTGCCCAGTGGGACACCGTCATGAACAACTCCATTTTCTATGGAGGCAACCTCATGCTCTATCTGCTGTTCATCATTGCCTTTAAGGTGTTCGCTTCGAGTGCCACCAACGGAGGTGGCGGCTGCGGCGGTATCTTTGCACCGAGCCTGTTTTTGGGTTGCATCACCGGATTCCTGTTTGCCCATGCCTGCAACGACATTTCACTTGCGCCATTCATACCCAATCATCTTTACGAGAAAAACTTTGCCCTGTTGGGCATGGCCGGCCTGATGAGCGGCGTGATGCACGCACCCCTCACCGGCATTTTCCTCATAGCCGAGCTCACCGGCGGCTACGATCTGCTGTTGCCGCTGATGATCGTATCGGTGGGAGCGTATCTCACCATCATGCTGTTCGAACCACACAGTATCTACTCCATGCGTCTGGCAAAGAAAGGCGAACTACTTACCCACCATAAGGACAAATCCATCCTGACACTGATGAACATGGAACAAGTGATAGAGCGCGACTTCAGTGTACTAAAACCCAACATGGACTTGGGCGAGGTGGTGAAGGTCATCTCAAAAGCCAGCCGCGACACATTTCCCGTGACCGACGGCTACGGCTGTCTGTTGGGCATGGTGATGATGAACGACATCCGCCACCTCATGTTCCGTCAGGAACTATACCACGTCTTCACAGTCGAACAAATCATGCGTAAGGTTCCTATAAGGATTTCAATCGACGAAACCATGGAAGCCGTCATGCAAAAATTCGATGAAAGCAAGGCTTGGAACCTACCTGTCACCGACTCCGACCACCGCTACATCGGTATGCTCTCGCGCTCGAAAGTGCTTACCATCTACCGACAATACATGGTGGACTTCTCGGAAGACTAAGTTCATTTACTATTTCATC
>JAUNNV010000029.1 GCA_030531335.1 Bacteroidales bacterium | reverse complement strand
CGAATGATCCAAGTAGCGGTGAGATTGTTGGCGTTATTCTCGGATCCATCGCGGGAGGTATTGCAGCTCAAATAGCCACACAACAGGCGAAGAATTTCCTGACATTCGACCCCACCAAGCTCTCCGATCTGTCGTTCCTGCGTAGCCTGTGGGAAGTGCTGATGCGACCCGTAGAGGGGACTCTGTCCATCAAGTCGAACCGCAATGTCACCATGACGGCAGGAAAAGGCAAGGCAATGATTCCCACATCCCTGATGTCGAACTACGCTTCCAAAGGTTGGAAGAACCACATGAATAAGGATGAAAAAGCGGCAAAAGACTTGGGTTCTACGATAGAGGGCGTGTTGATAGAGGCTACTCGTGTGATAAACACATTCTATGAAGAGATCCAATTTTCAGAAGAAACAATCAGAAAACTATCCAATGAATTTCACACTCATCTGTCTTTTTTTAATTCAGAAGAAAACAAGCTAAATGACACAAGCCAGTCCACAATACAAACACTGAAAACAAAATCATCTGAAGAACTGTTAAATTATATCACAGACAACCTATGTCCACAGCTACAACCAGCAGATGGTAAAGAAAACAATATTGAAATCACGGAAAGTTTGAGAAAATTTAAAAATAATTTCGATACTTTAAAGCGCCATCTTGACTACATCAACGAACATACTAAAGATGAATTGTTGAAAAAAATCAATCAGCAGCTCGAAAGAGAGAAAAAATTACAAGGGAGCAATAATTGGCCACTGTTTGTAGCAACATTTAATTCGAAAGAAGGTCGGGAGCAAATCCTTGGTTCTTCCATACTTTCCGACAAAAAAGGAATGAAAAGAACGGTGTTTGTCGCCATATTGGATATATACAACGATCAAATAACACATCCGATAATAGGTGACGTTGCCAATGATGAACAATGGAATGACCTCATCAATGGGATAGAGTTTAAGAACGATCCCAAGGATAAGGAGGGTGGCGTATTGAACAGCTTCGCGACGGCACTCGGTGCCGAACTCCTACCCGTCATCACCAGCGGTGCAGTGACTGTCGAGGACGACAACGTGAAAGTGTTCGACAGTGGCCAGAAACTCTTTAACAGGAATGGCTGTGCCGGTCCGCGTGTCCTCTGGGACGTGGCGAGCAATGGCAACATATTGGTTTCGAACAGTGCACAGCACACCTACCAGCTCAACCTGGCATCAAACGGCTGGGAGCCTGTGCTGAATGCGGGGCTTAATGGCTTAAAGGATTACCTAAAGAAATCCTGATTCACAATAGGAAATATGATTACATGCAACTATCCGCGTAATGCTATCGTGCTTTGTCTTCTTCTGTCCATGGTCACATCAGCAGCAGCTCAGGACAAGCAAAAAGAAGATATTATGACCACCAAACCAAACTATGTGGTCTATGTGCCCAAACAGCCCCAAGACTGGAAAAAGGCGGATCCCAAACTTAGGGGCGACACCTACAATGACCATATACAGGTGATTTACGACGAGGCCAGAAGCATGCATTACTGTTTTTGGACCCAGGCCACACGTGAAGGAGAACCAGACCACCACATCGTGTTCTCCAGAAGCATGGATGGCGGCAAGACCTGGTCGAAGCCAGTTCTTCTGCAAGGTTCTGAGACACGGTCCAATCCTCGTCCATTGGCCAGTTGGCAACAACCCATGCTGTCGAAGAGCGGTCGTCTTTACCTGCTATGGAACCAGCAAGTCAATGGAGACAAGATTCATCACGGTGCCTTGTTTGGTGCCTATTCCGATGATGCCGGACTATCCTGGAGCAAGCCGAAGAGCATAGCGATGCCACGCATGGATATGGATTCTCCCGACCCGCTCGTGCCTGCGGAATGGTGCAACTGGCAACGTCCGTTGAGGTTGGGCGAGGGTGGCAAGTTCATCGTAGGCTGCTCACGCCATGGCCGTGCCCCTTACGACGAGAAAAAGCAATGCCGCGTGGAATTCTGGCAGTTCGACAACATTGATGATGACCCGGAGATAGAAGACATCAAGATATCCTATTTCAACACCAACAAGGATGCCTTTGACGTCAGCCAGGTTGTGGGAGCGACCAATTATGGCATCAAGGAGGGGCCTGCAATCGAAGAAGCGGCCATCGTAGGTCTCCCCGACGGGCGTCTCTTTGCCATGATGCGTAGCTCTGTAGGTTCTCCTGTATGGTCGGTCAGTTCCGACCACGGCAGAACATGGTCGAGGCCCAAGATCCTCTGTTTCCAGGATGGAGGCAAGCCCATTCCACATCCCCGCTCTCCCTGCCCTCTATACGACTGGGAGGGGCCAGAGGCGTTCAGCGGCAAGTACTTCGCCATTGTCCACAACACCTTTGACTACAACGACGTTACGGCATACCAAAATCGTGGGCCACTCTTCTTACTCAAAGGACAATTTGTGCCGGGAGCCGAGCAGCCGATATGGTTCTCACAGCCTGAATTGATAAATCCCAGGCCCAAGGACAATTCATATTATACCAGTTACACCGTAGCCAATGGCGAGGGAGTACTTTGGTACAACGACATGAAATACTATGTGTTGGGTAAGAAAATCGAATGGTGACAACCTCGACAAAGCCTATTGATAGGACAACCCTAAATTGAAAAAGATGGCATATATTCTTGACGACCTGAAGCAGGCACTGGAGGCTTTCGAAAGCAGCGTGAGAAAGGACGTTGCGGAAATCCGCAAGCAAAAAAGCGAGGTGCGACGGCTGAGGGAGGAAATCCATCACACGGTGAGCGGCGTGAAATACGTGCGCGACGACCAATGCCTCATTCTTTCGGCTCCGACGGTCATCATCGGCAACGTGAACCGCAGCGGCGAGCTGATGGGAGAGCATGGCGGAGGCGGCACGGTGGTGATACGCGGAAACCGCGTAAGCCTGGAGGGTACAGGATCTCCCGACATAGGGGGAAGCATCGTGTCGAGAGCAGCCAGCATTCGCCACATCGCCGTGGATCCCGGTACCGACGGCATGGAGAACGTGGTGTGCATGAACTCCGAAATCGTGAACCAAGCTCGCGCCATCACCCTGCAGAGCAACGACACCACCGGCGCGTTCGTGGCCGAAGCAGGCAGCTGTAGCACCGGCATCGACATACATGCGGACTCTTATGTGGCGATAAGCGCCACACCGTCGAACAAACTACAGACCGCCGCCATCGACGAGCGTGTGAAAGATTTGGAAAAATACAGTGGCGACATTGCGAAGTTGGCTGCCAATGCCAAGAAGACGGTGCTGAAAAACCTGGACGACATAGAAAAGCTCATAAAAAGCCAGGACACACTGAACGACACGGAGGAACACCTGCGGGCGAACCAACCCGAGTTGTCGGATCTGGCCGACAAGTTCCAGGACCTGGAACGGATGCTTTACTCCTCACTGACCGACTACATCAGGTTGCTTTCGTCCGAAGCCGAACTCAATCGGAAGGCACAGGCCCTGAAGGACACCAAAGAGGAGCTCGGCAAAGCCAGTGCCGATTTCGACAAGAACACCACCTCGTCGCACATCGCCCTGCGTTCCGAATTCGTAAGCATGGTCTCGACCGACGGCGACGGCAACCTGCGCCAGAACGCCGAAGCCGGATTGTATGTACAAATGCCTCACATCGACGTGGTGGCACACGACACGAAGGGCGCACTGATGGCCGACAGCACACTGAACGTCAACCTACAGGAGGTGAACCTCTCCACAGCCTCCGCCCAACTCGACGAGAAGGGCGAAAAAGGCGACATACCCGCTTTGGGCAACGTGGTGATTACCTCGAAGAATGTCACCATACAGGCCATCGACGAGGAACTGAAGGACAAAAAACGGCAGGAGAAGGCACTGACCAAGGATGGCACCCTGCTTGTCAGGGCAGAGAAAATGAAGATAGAAGCTACCGACACCGAAGGAATGGCTACAGGCGAACTGACACTCAACGCCAAGAACATTCAGGTGGCAGCCATGGATGTGGATAAGGAGAAACGCACGGACAAGGCACTGGCCGCCAGTTCGCAGATGGTACTTGTGGCGGAAAAGCTGCTTGCTGGCAGCAAGGACAAGAAAACCAAGGGCAAACTGGTGCAGATAGCTGCCGAGCAAGTGGGCATCATGGGCAACACCACCACCGAACTGCAGCAGGGAGAAGGAAAGGCAGTGATTACGCTCGAAGGCGGAAACCTTACGGCAGGTGGAGGCAAGAATGCGCTGAAGGGCGACACCACCATAGAAGGCAAGACCGACATCAAGGGCGACACCACGGCTCCCAAGGGCGTGTTCAAGAATTTGGAGGCCTCTTCGTCGTTCAAGTCGCAGAACATCACAGACGGTGTGGCCGTGCCGGCAGCCTCGACACCAGGAAAAGCGTCGGCAAAGATGAAGGAAGAGGAAGTAGGAAAATAAAAAAATACAATGGGAAAATTCGTAACGGCCGGAGCAATCCTGCAGTGCTCGTTCGGGATGGCTCCTTCCAACTTCATGGTGGTGGATCCCACCCGACCAAAGGTACAGGGGAAACCCATAGGAAACATCGGCGACAACAAGCCGATGATGAACATCATGCCTTTCGGCATGTGCCAAAGCTTGTCGAATCCTCAGGTGGCTGCGGCCACGGCTGCAGCATTCGGAGCACTTACGCCCATGCCCTGCATGCCAGTGATAGCCGCTCCATGGATGCCTGGAGGAAAAGAAATGGTAAAACAAATGCCTGCACTGCTCGACAACTGCAAATGTATGTGCAACTGGGGTGGAAACATCTCCGTGAACTTCCCCGGCAATGCGTGCCTTGCAGAGGGCAAATAGTAAGAGATATTAGAGAATATGGTAAATGGCAAATAACAAATGAAACGATCGGTAGAAGTCGCATTGATAGAAACACAGAACAGGATGCTGGGACATGTGGCAAGCATGTCGTACCTGTTCTGCAACGTGTGTGTCAAGGCCGATCCCTCTTCGTTGCTGGGAGTGGAGATGGTGTATGGTGGCATGGACAAACGCATTGAGGACGTGGCCGACATTTTAGTGCACGAGGATGAGAACGAAAAACACATGATGAATGTATATCCAAAGGATTCGGCGTACTTCTCCTGCATTTACAAAGGCATCACGGAAGTGCATCCGGAATTCAAGGTGACGCTCGAAACTGCTCCTGGGGCAGACGATGAGAATGGCATCGATGCCAAATACCTACTGCTCACGATGCCCGATGTAAATAAGGAACGCAAGGATTTACTCGACACGGCCACCGATGCACTCTACTCGGAATGCAAGACGAAAATCGAGGCAGAAAAGACGAGGGCTGCGTCTGCGGTAGCCAGTCGCACTGTAGGAAGCTCGGAAGAGGCGGTAAAAGAGGCCAAGGACAAGTTGCAGGAAATTTTCGACACGTATTCCGAAATGATGGAACGACTCTACAACGACAAGAAAAAGGAAATCGAGGAAGCCTACAACCGCCATGTGGCCGGCAATGCGAAGGATACATCCACAACGGACATCACAAAAGGCGGACAGAGCATGAAGCTCGACAAGGTCTTCAACAGCATTCAGGACAAACTACCAATCGGATGAACATCGAAGAAGACAAGCTGCGCGATGCCCGCATCATGGTGGTGGGATGTGGGGCCCTGGGCAACGAGGTGCTCAAAAACCTCGTACTGCTTGGAGTGGGGCATCTGGTGGTGGTCGATTTCGATGTGGTGGAACAGGGCAACCTCACACGAAGCATCCTGTTCAGGCCAGTCGATGTGGGTCGGCGCAAAGTGGATGTGGTGAAGGACGCGCTGAGAGGCATCAACGCCACCGTCGATGTGCAGGCCATCCATGGCGATGTGGCATACGATGTGGGATTGGCATTGATACGGCAGATGAACGTGGTGATGGGATGCGTCGATAGCCGGTGGACCCGCTATTGCATCCAGCGCCTCTGTACGAGGGCAGGAAAGACATGGATTGACGGTGGCATCATCGGCATGGAGGGGACGATGCGGGTGTTTGTGCCCGGCGTGAACTGCTACGCTTGTGGCCTCGGGACGGAAGGACTGGACGAGTTGCGCCGACGGATGCCTTGTTCGGGCGTGATACGGCAAATGGAAGCGGCTGGCCATGCCCCTACCACATCAGTGGCGGCCAGCGTGATAGGAGCCTGGCAAGCAGCCGAAGCATTGAAAGTGATTGCAGGCGTGCCAGTGGAACGAAACATGTGCTACTACGATGGCGAAAACCTGAGTGTGCGGAAAGCCGTGTTCGAGGCGTGGGATGACGATTGCGTGCTGCACGAGCAATGGGAGCCTATTGAAGTAGTCAGGGAACACTCGCTGAAATCACTCCTGCGGATTGGCACTGTGGTGCTCAACGATGCCTTTGTGGATTATGTAGAGAATCGAGAGACGGGCGAACAGACGGAAGCAATGCTGCCGGCACGCCGAATGGCTGGCTTCGTGAAGCAACATCCACGACTTTCGACCATACCGATGGCGAAACTATGCCAACACGAATATGCGGAGATAGACACCTCGTTCCCCTACCCCACGCTGCCATTGGCTGCGTTGGGCATTCCAGCACACGACATTGTGAGAATAAAGACCCCAACAGGATATAGGTACGTGGAACTATGACAACCGACAGGCACGAGATAAGTGCGGAACTGTTGCTCAACTATTTGTATCCAGAGCTGGAAGACAAGTGGCTGGCCTATCAGAAAGGTTCCTTCAGCAGGAACTATGCGCCGGATGTGTTGTCCATCAATCCGAAGGAAGCAATCGTATCGCTTTCGCGCAACGGCTTCCTACACTATCTGCCTCCCTTGTTTTTAGGATCGGAGGATGAGCTGAAGGCATCCGACCGTTTCGGAAGGAAACGAAAAGGCGATTTCAAACAGCTTGCCCAACAGTTGCATGAGCGGATAAGGACACTGTCAGAAACTTTCCTACCCATCGACTCGTTCATGTTCAGGCAGAAGCTGAAGCGGGAACACATCGTGGCCGACTTGCTGGCCCGCAAGCTCGAATTCGTGTTAAAAACATCCTACAAGTTCGACTTGGAGGCGGAAACGGACGAGTATGTGCGCAAGGTGGCGGTGTTGCTGCCATACGTGGCCAAACTCCGTGGCAACTTGTCGTTTGTAAAATCATTGCTGAGCGTTGTCACGGGTTATCCGGTGCGGATGCGTTTGTCGGCGTACAACGAATGCGACAACACACGCTTTTGGATGCAAAAAGTGCATTACGACATTTGTGTGGATGGTCTGACAGCCACCGCATACGCCGACCTTACCAAACGATGGGAACGTATGCTTGCATTTGTGCACAGCCGGTTCATTCCTTTCGACTGCCTGTTTGAGGCAGGAGCCAAGGGCAAGTCGGAGGAAGGGAAAATCATGAACTACAATATCGTAATTAAGGACTATGAATGATGAGTCGCGAAACCAAAATCCATCATAAAATGACATAAAGGCATGTATTACAACGCAAATATACATTGGCAACCAGGGATGGAGCTCACCTCTGGGGTCTTCGTCCATCAGCAACACGACTTCGACAACCGTCAGCAACTGTTGCTCCGCGCCGCCATAGGGAGTGTCGGCATGGGCATTCTCCCCATGTACCCACTACACGTTGAGGGCGCTTTTGTGGGCAACACCTTCGAGATGAACAATCTGAGGCTTACGGCATTGTTGCCATCGGGGGCCGTGCTCAGCGTAGATGACGACCTCACGCTGACCATCGTGTCGCAACCGTTGCCGGAATGTTTTGTGTGCGTCGGCCCTGCCAATGGGAAAACACATTGTTTCGAACGCGATGGCATACCCTACAAGGCTCCCGTTTACGAGCTCTCGCTGCATTCGCTGGACGAGTTGGAACGTGCCGACGAAAGTTTGGACGTACTGCCGCTGAAGAGGCTTTACGTAGAGGGCGACCTGCTCAATGTGGATGCCTCGTATGTGCCTCCCATGATCTCGACAGCCTCGCACAAGGCTTTCGGAGAGTTCGTAAGCATGTATGTGGAACTACTCACGAAGCTGGCTACCCACCGCAACATGGAGGATGGTGACGGCAAACGCACCTTGTTACATCTGTGTTTCCGGCTACAGAGCCTCACCGGCAAGGAGTCGGTAGTGGAGCTTGTGCGACTGTTGCGCGAAACGGATCAAGCCTTGGATTACCACATCCGATTGGGATTGGGAGGCCAACAAGTCCTTCGGCAGGGCTCAGGACAAGAACCCACGCGCGAGCTGGCCGCCGACCCTCGCCGCGTGCCTCACACAAACCATATCCGAGCCTACCTGTCGTGGCTCAAAGAATTCATGAACGCCTTGCTACTGTCCATGGACGATGTGGTGACGGAAAGTCGCCACATCGATGTGGAGGCGCTGAAGAGAGAGTTGTACACACAACTTCTTGAACAATTGAAGCAGCAAATAGACGAAAAAATCCGCATGGAACTTCGCGACGTGGTGATGCCTGAACTGACCGCGACAATCACGGAAAAACTGCAGGCATACGTGGACGATCGACTTCGTCCGAAGCTGAAAGAAGTGCTGTACGAAGCATTGCACGATAGGCTATATCAGGAACTTTACCCTGCATTGTTCAATGCGCTGTCTGGTCTCGTGGCCAAGGAGGAACATCAGCCGGAAGATGTTTTCACACCATTGATATGAAATACTTGCAAAGTCCTTTACAGGTAGTGTCGGGCAGGTTCCTCCATCAGTCGAACGGGTTGGAGCAATCGGTCAGGGATTCGCTACAGCTCCTGATGGACACACCGTTGGGCTCTTTGCCCATCGATCCGGATTATGGCTTTGTGTTCTCCACGTTGAGATTTGAGATTTTCGACGAGAACGAGGGGACGGTGTTCGATTCTCGTGACAGCCGGAATCCAATATACAAGAAGAAAGTTTCCGGCTCCTCGAAGAACCTACAGACATTCGCCTCCGACCTGAAGCATAGCATCGAGGTGTATGAGCCTCGGTTGCTCTCACCAAAGGTAGTAATGAACTACCGCCGCGACCAACGGCAAGTATTGGTGGAAATAACCGGCCTGTTGGGCGATACAAACGAGCCTTTTCAGTACAGCAACATCATAAACGTATGGAACTAATGAAGGGTGCATAACGATGAGACAGAACATATTTGAAATAAGACAACGCGCCAAGGAGCTGATGGCCCAATGTGTGGATATTTGGCACCGCAACAACAGAAGCGACAGTCTTGAGGGACTGGATTCGGATCCGCTGTTCAAGTTCCTGATTACGGCACTGGCCTATCAATTCAACGAGTCGGACAACGAGTTGGAGGCATTGCGGACGGAGCTGCTCGACGAGTTCCAGAACATGCTTTGCGTGAACGAACCAGTCAAGGCCATTCCAGCCACAGCCGTCGTGCAATTGGCTCTGATGCCCAATGTGACGGAAATGGATGTCGATTCGTCCATGAGATTCATCTTAAAAGGAACCGACAACAACAACTTCAACTTCATCCCCTTGCTCAAGACCAAAGCCATACAGGTGGAGATGGATGGGCTGAGGCGCGTGGATGGAAGGAGATGGCAAGTCAATATGTTCTTTCCACACAAGGTGAAAAGCCTAAAAGGCCTTGCGTTTGCCTTGAAGAACCAGGATTTCCATGGCCTGCGTGTAAGCATGAGCGATAGGGAAATACCCCTCATCGCACCGTGGGACTTTGCGAATCTGCCGTGTGCCGACTGTTTCTCGCTTGATACGTTGCTCTACAATCAGTCGCAAGCCGTACGTTCGGGCAACGTGTTCCAAGGCATGGCTGCCTATCGCAACTTCTGCGCCCTGGATTTGTATGCCCGACAAAACCTATTGCTGTATGTCGTAGATGAAATGGACGATATCGATGCCATTGATCGCATGGAACTCACCTTCGAGTTCGACGGCATCGACGACAACTTTTCTTTCAAAGAGAGCGATTTGCTTGTCAACATCGCCTTGATAGTGAACGCCGAAGTGAAAACAGCCACCCTCT
Organism: Bacteroidales bacterium; assembly: GCA_030531335.1. Taxonomy (GTDB): domain Bacteria; phylum Bacteroidota; class Bacteroidia; order Bacteroidales; family Bacteroidaceae; genus DCGR01. The sequence continues at coordinate 11,053 of JAUNNV010000029.1, read as the reverse complement.
CGGCCGATGCGCCTATACAGCGTATCGATGACAAGAACAATGGGCAGTTTCTTCATCTGCTACGTCCCGACGAGGACCAACTATTAGGCAATGTCCGGCTACAGGTGCGGCGCATAGGTGCCGACAGGTTCAACGAGGGGAGGCTGCACAGGTTGTTGTCGGGCCTCATCGACAAATACACATCCGACTATTATGCGTTTCAGGCCATGGGCAACGAATATACCGACATGGTGATGCACAACCTGCGCAACAACCTGAAGGAGTTGTCGCAACACACGCATCCACATTTGCGAACCTCGCACGAGGGTGTCTATCTGATGTTTGCCGGCATTCCTCACGAACGCTCGAAGGATAGTTGGGGCGACACCCTTCGACAAAGCCCAGAAAACACTTCACTCAATGTCGGCTATCTGACCACTAACGGAGCTGTAGTGAACAGTGTGCTCACCTCCGATGCCGTGTTTGTGGTACCCCCAGGTTTCGACCAGTCCAAATCCCATCAAGTGACGATTCCTCAACCAGGATACGACGAATTGTTGTCCGAGGAAGCCATGAGGACGGCTACACGCTACTTCATAGCCACCGACGACCGGCTTGTCACCGAAACAGATCTAAAGTTGTTTTGTTATCAGGAATTGGCCACACGGTTCAATGTAGAGCAGGAAATGATAGCCTCCATACGTACGCACAAGCAGGTGCTTACACGAGGTAGCTATCATGCTTATTGCATCGTGGTAGGTATCGTGCTCCACGACAACATGTATGTGAAACGTGCGTTGGGAAAACATTTTGCCAGTATCGAAAATCACCTACAAAGGCTCATGGAGGTGCGTACTACGGGCATCTGCCCCATCCAAGTGAAGATTGACTTAGATTCGCGTAGCAAATAACCATCAACCATCATTGACGAAACATGCACCAAGACGATTTTTTCATTAACATTGTCTATAAGGACAAAAAGGTGAAGTTCCGCGTCATCAATCCGCAACTCCCATTGGGCGCATTGATGAACAACCTGAAACATTCAACCGGACAAGATGGCCGACTGATATTCGACTTTCCCTCCATCGACAGCACAGGAGCACCCCTCGATTATTTCTTTGGGAAAGAAGACGAGGTCGTGCACGAGATTCGCGTGATGCGGCCGCGCATTGGGAAAACCGAACAGACGCTTGCCGACTATAATGTGAACAATGGCGACACAATTTTCCTCATCCCCGATCCATTCCCAGGGTAAACCCCTTTCCTTGACTTCGCCCGGGACAAGCTGGTTTCAGAACAAGCCTCTTCGAGGACGCGCACACCGACTGTTTTACGAGTGGGAGCAGCTTGCCGCCTTTGTGAAACAACGCAACGACATCGCCATGCAAGTGGTCGATGCCACCCCTGAAGGAATCCCTACGGCCTACTCGATAGACTATTTTATAAAATGTATCTGTGGGGTGAATGTGGATGGCAGTCCTATTTTCGCCCATGAGTTTCGGATGGAGATAAAACTTCCCGAACGTTATCCTCAGGTAGATGCTATGCCTTGCTTCCGTTTTGTGGGCGACACGTTGCCTTGGCATCCCAACATAGGGTATCATGGTAGCCTGGCAGGACGTGTGTGTGTGAACATGCCCAACACACACAGCAGTTTGGCATGGGCTGTGGAACGCATCGCACTGTATCTGCGCTACGAAATCTACCATGCACTGCCCGAACCTCCTTACCCAGAGGATTTGAAAGTAGCCTATTGGGTTCGGACACAAGGAGAACCAAACAATTGGATATATTATGACCAAGACTAAATTCTTCTGCCTTTTCATGGCCTGCTGTGCTGCCCTGGCACAGGCTCAAGAGACCAAAAACGTGCGTGTGGATGCCGACACGCCTTATCAGGAGAAAATACAGATTGCCTTCGACGACAAAGGCTTGGAGCTTGACCTGACGCTTGCTTTCGAAGAGGCTGCCGACGAGTTGGTTCTCACGTTGTCTGGCAATCGCGATTTCATGGCTTTCCGTCAGGACGTATCCTACAACGATGTGTTTACCCATCCGTTTCTTGGCAAACGTCGGCTTCATGCCGAGAAATTGCAATATAAGGTGCTGGTAGAGCCTAATTCGAAATATTACCTAAGAGAATCGGTGTATAAGTCGTATCGGAAGAAACGCCGCCATCACCTTATCAATGCCTGGGTGGAACCGAACTCCGCCTCGCTCACCATTGCCTGTCCTGCTACCTATCTGCCGACAAGTGCGACAGACTCGCCTCAGACATTGCCGAAGTTAAGTCAGAAAATTTTGACACAACGGTTCAAGGTGAATCCGGAGGCATCCGATGTGACGTTGCGCATTCGCAACATCATGGTGGTGGATGTGTTGAAAGACACTCAGAAAGGACGGGAATACGAGATAGTATTCGATCACGATCTTGACCTTACTTGTCGGGTGGCATTGGCCCGCAATCCTTGCCATGGTCAACAAGAGGCGTTGGCTGTCATGAAAGCCAAGTTGATGGATATCCGGAAAGCGTATCGGAAGCTCCATCAGATATGTCCTTCAGGCAAGGTGGAATCCGCCGAGGAGGTCGGCGTGTTCAAGCAACATCAAGAATTTCTGTTGTCGAAATTCCAACCGATAGAGACGAAATCGTCATGTGCCGATGTGAATATGGTGCGCGACAGTTACAACAACTACGTGGATTCGATTGAATCCCTGAAATGCGCCGTCCCGGTAGAGCTGACGGAAGAGGGCAGCGTGCTCTACGGCACAGGTATTTCGCCCGAAGCACTTGTCCGAGCGGCACGTCAATTAGACAAACTGGTGGCGCAAAATCTGGTTGCGAAAAATGAGTTGGAACGACGCGATATCTACTTTATGGGTCGCGACATCATCAACGTCACCAAGCAAGGTGTTGAGGAAAAAGGCATATACAACGAAGAACAGCGTCGTGCGTATGGCATTTTCGACACAGCAGCGAAATATTTCTTCAAACATGTCAGTGAATTTGAATAACAGCGCAAGCCAAGAGCAGAGGCAAGCCTACCTTGGTTATGCCGAGACGCAGTCTGTTATGGGCGAAGCCAATAACAGGAAATCAATTGTGACAAAAGTTGTTTACTCATTCTGCACCATCCTGCTTGTGACCATATCGGCTACCATGTCTGTATGGGCTACGCCCACAAAGTTCGATGTCTATTCAGACTTACCCACGACATCGCATCCAAGCGGACAATCCAACGCCACGATGGGCGAGATGGACGCATACATATCCACACTGCTCAATATCGGGAAAAGTATTTCGCAGGCCAAGATGACAGAATTAAAAGGACTGGATCGGATGTTGCAGAATGTGAATGTACAATGGAATATCTATACGCAAGTACGACAACAAGACATTGTGGAAAACGAGATTCTGATGGACAAGTTCACGGCTTTTCAGGTGACCTTCCAAGTCGTGTCGGACTCGATTGCAGCCCAAAAAGCCCGACTGCAGGCGATGGAGGACATTACACGGGCCGAAAAACTGCTGGAATCGAAACGGCATCAGTACAGTCAATATCTGTCGGAATCCCAGAGGCTGTCGCTGACCGCCAAGACGGCTCCTCTGCTGCAACAGCTGCAAGCCAAGGAACAAATCGCCTTTGCCGAATTGCAGCAAACATTTCAACAGGCCACCCAAGCCGCATTGCTGGTGCCTTCGCTAAAGAATCGTATGGACAGCCTCAGCCAGTTGTTCGCCGAGATAAAGGCGCAATCCGACAAGGTGCAACAGGCGAAGTATGTGCCTCTGATGCAACATCTGAAGGATTCCTTGATGAGTTTGGCTGCCGTAGCCATCATCCTGATGTTTGTTTCAATGATGAAGAGCAAATATGCCGCTCTGAAGGCCGCCAAGAAAGCGGCGAAGCAGTACAAGTCCATGACACAATTTAACGATAACGAATATCCCACCATCTGACAATGATGAAACCGTCTGTAATTTGTTGTTTCCGTCGTTTCAGCCAGTTTGCTGTCTGGCTACCATACATTCTGCTACTTGCCTCGTGCAGTCGGTTCACGGAGTTGAATCCTTCTTCGGTCGAACACGAGACCCATGCCTTGGCCATACGCTCGATGAACGTTTCAACCGACGTGAAACAGATAAGCTTGGAGTTGGACATTACCCATGATTTGGACAAATACCTACTTGAGGACAGCTCCTTGATCCACATGACAGTGAAGGAGCTGAAACGCCAGTTCGTGCCTTGGTCAGAATCGACCCATCCACATGTCGTTTCCTTCAACAACGTGGTGGCTTCCGAAAATGCCAAGTTGGGACTCAAGTTGCTGCTGATGGTCGATTTGTGCCAATCGTCCGACATGCTTGAAAAGGAACGCGACTACATCCGTTCGCTGATACGTCTGTATGGCGATGGGAATGTGTTTATCTCGTTCATCCTTTCCGAAGGCGAGTTGTCGCCTATCATGGAGGTCTCGCCATACGTAATCGACAATTACGTAAACGGCAATTCCAAATATCGTGTGTCCGACACCAAACTTCCTCCTTACGTGTATCGTGCCTTGTACTTCATGCTCGGCAAACTGCGCAAAGGCACCGGAACACCTCTCGACTCGGCTGCATACCGCACCATCGCGATACTGTCGGACAGCCATGTGTATGACGAGACGGACAATACGCCTCTCGACCCCGACCACTACTGGGTGCAGGCTCAAATCCTACAACAACTCGCCGACACCTCGTTTTCCGCACCCGCCATTTGCTACGTGTGTACTCCCTCGACCGACTCTGGAAACAGTTCCACCGACGACAAGGATATGATGCAGGTGTTCTGCCAGCAATCGGGGGGGGGTGTCATCGATGGTTTGAGTGCCGTCGAGTTGCGCAAACACAATTTCGCGTCCTTCGGCATTGGCTATCCCGATTTCGCCATCCGGCTCGAGAATCCCGATGGGAAAATCTACTACGGCTGTTCGCGCAGGCTGGAATTGAGTTTCCACGACCGGAACGACAGCCTGATTGCCCGGTGCTCCAAGGAATATGCGTGCGGAAGCATTGACGTGCCAATCGTTACCGGTGGGTACAAATCGCCCGGCCACATCGCTTCACGCGGCATCATTATCGCCTTGCTGGTCTTGTTGCTCGCCTACGTGGCCTTGCAACTGTTGGAACCATTTGTACGCTATGTCATCTTTCAGCGCAAGTATGTCCTCACCTATACAGGGGGGCGCATGAGCATCAATGCCATCGCCATCCCCGACGAATGTTATTACTGTAAGGCTCCCTTTGCCGTGGGCGACCGTATCGTGGCAAGATGCAGCCATGTGATGCATTTGGAGTGTTGGAATGAAAACGGACAACATTGCCCCGAACATGGAAGGCATTGCCCCGATGGCTCGCATTATTACAACCGTTCCAACTTGCTCGACCCTCAAAACGCATCCCCCTTCACACGCTGGATCCTTGTAGCCATCGCTGCGGCGTCGATCGGTTGGTTGGTTGTGTGGGATCCACATTTTCGCTCACTCTTTCTCGACCTCTTCGATGGTATCGCGATTTCCTTGTTGGGCTTTCACGAGCAAGGTGTATCCCCATTTTCCCCCCAGGATTTGGACATCATCTCCTCACGTTTATATACACTTCCCACATTTGGTTGCATCATCGGTTTCGTCCTTACCTTTGCCCTGTCAATCTTCACGTTGTTCAAGTATAGTTGGCACATAAGGTTGTTTGGGCAGTTCGTCCGGGCATCCGTGGCGTGTGTCCTCGTGTTTTTTGTGTTCGTTTTCAACAATGCCACTCTTGTCGTGCTCAATCTTTACGAGGGCTCGTTTGTGTTCGACCTGCTGCCTTGGGTGCTGACTACACTTGTCATCGCTTGTGTATCCACCTATCATTCGCGCCTGTGGCTCAAAAGGCGACAGTGGCTGATGCTGGCTGTCGTGGGTGTGGCGAGCACTTTGTTTTGGGAAATGGTTGCGGAACTACAGACGGTTTCGGAACTAATGAAGACATTGTTCGTGTTCATCGGCTATGGTGTGGCCATAGCGGTGTGCATGACTCAACCCTTGTCGGTCGGCAAGCATTTTTTCCTGCACGTGTCGGGATCTGTCAAGGATATGGACATCGCACTCTACAAATGGCTACGCTCATCACCTCACACAGTTGTCACCATCGGCAAGTCGGTCGATTGCGCCTTGCAACTCACTTGGGATCTCCAAAGCGACGTGGCTCCCGTGCAGGTGAAGGTTTATGAAAGGCATGGCGTAGTGCGTATCTGTGCCGTAGATGGCATCACCTTGAAGGGGGGCAAATATCTCGCGCTTGGAAAGGAATATCAACTCTGGCATGGCGAAAGCTTCCAGATAGGACAGACCTCCTTCCATTTGGTCGAAATGTGATTCCCATCCGTCATTTCCTCCCTCACCCCAAGTTCTAATATCAAGCCCATATCCTTCTCGAGGATATGGGTTTTTTCTTGCCGATTTGTTTTGCAATTCATCTATTTGTCCCTATATTTGCCAACGTAAAACAACGAAAACACATCAAAACATGAATGAATTGTCTATCTGGTACGCATCGCTCGACCCAATGCTCCGTTTTTATTGGTGGATTGCCGGCATTTCCACCATCGTGTTTGTCGTCCAATCCATCCTAACCTTCATTGGCATCGATGCGACCGACACCGATGCCGACTTCGACGTTGACAACACCCTCGACATGGGGGGTGGCCTCAACCTGTTCAGCGTGAAGAATGTCGTCGCCCTTCTCATGGGCATCGGATGGGGAGGCATCTGCTTTTACCCCTTGGTCGGCAGCCATCTATTCGCGGGTTTCTTGTCGGTGGTCACAGGCTCCTTGTTTGTGGCATTGTTCGTATTCATTTTCCGTCAGACACGCAAACTCGAACGCAACGGTGCTTGGTCGCTGGCCGATTGTGTGGGCTTGGTGGCCGATGTCTATCTGCACATACCACCACAGGGAAAAGGCCAGATACAAGTGTCTGTCCATGGTTCCATCCATGAGCTCACAGCCGTTTCGGACGGTGTCGATATTCCTACAGGCCGCAAGGTACGCATAGAGGCTGTCATCGACGAATCCACCGTGAAAGTATCCACCATATAATATTTTGAGTTAAGATTGTTCGATTCGATCATCAAACTTCGCAAGTCATAATTCTTAATTATCATAAGTTCATAATTCAAAATTATCATATTTGTCATGTTAGAATCCATGTATCTGATGGTGGCCGTAGTGTTCGTCGGCATCATCCTTTTCGCTTCCATCATCAAGCGTTATCGTCGTTGTCCGTCCGACAAAATCCTTGTAGTTTATGGCACCACCGGGAAACGAGGGTCGGCCAAGTGCATCCACGGAGGTGGCACCTTCGTGTGGCCTATCATTCAGGATTATCAATACCTGAGCCTTACGCCCATTTCCATCGATGCCAATCTCACCAATGCGCTCTCGCGCCAGAACATCCGTGTCGATGTGCCCAGCCGCTTCACGGTGGGTATATCCACCGATCCGGAATCCATGAACGCCGCCGCCGAGCGTCTGCTCGACCTCAAGCCGACGCAGATTCAGGAACTCGCCCGCGACATCCTGTTCGGACAGCTCCGTCTGGTAATCGCCACCATGAGCATTGAGGAACTGAACAACGACCGCGACAAGTTTCTCGAAAGCATCAGTGCCAACGTGGAAGTGGAACTGAAGAAAATAGGCTTGCGACTTATCAATGTGAATGTCACCGATATCAAGGACGAGTCGGGCTACATCGAGGCTCTCGGCCGTGAAGCCGCCGCCAAGGCCATCAACGAGGCGAAGGTTCGTGTGGCCGAGCAAGACAAGATTGGTGCCATAGGCAAGGCCGAGGCCGAACGCGAGACCCGCATACGCACCTCCGAAGCCAACGCACAGGCCGTGCAGGGCGAGAACAACGCAAAGGTGGATATTGCCAACTCCGAGGCTTTCCGACGCGAGAAGGAGGCCGAGGCACTGCGCCGTGCGTCGGCTGCCGAGAAGGTGGCATCGGCACGGGCCCTACAAGAGGCCTACGCCGCCGAGCGCGAGGCAGAGGAGGCTCGCGCCGAGCGCGAACGCTCCACGCAGACGGCAAACGTACTCGTAAGCCAAGAGATCGAGAAGAAACGCCGCATCATCGAGGCCGAGGCCGAAGCCGAGAAGATTCGTGTCAACGCCAAGGGTGAGGCCGATGCCATCTATGCCCGCATGGAGGCCGAAGCCAAGGGTTACTACGAGGTGCTCACCAAGCAGGCGGCCGGCTACAAGCAGATGGTCGAGGCTGCCGGAGGCGATGCCAACAAGGCCTACATGCTATTGCTCACCGAAAAGCTTCCCGAACTGGTGCGCACACAGGTCGAGGCCATCAAGGGTGTCAACATCGACCACGTCACCGTGTGGGACAGTGGAAACTCTGCCGACGGAAAGGGTTCGACGGCCAACTTTCTGTCCGGACTGATGAAGAGTGTGCCACCGCTCCACGACCTTTTCAACCAAGCAGGACTCGACCTGCCTTCTTACTTGGTAAAGGAGAAAACGGTTGAAAATGCCGAAAAGGCCGATTAGAAATGTACTACGGCAGATTATAACATTCCTATCATCTCGTACAAAACAAATAATGTCGTAAACCAGGCAAACCACGACAACGACAAAAGTACACACTGTTCAGAATTTCAGCCTCAACAAACAGTTCACATCCCACTTATCGGATCCTGCAATGCGATCGTAGCCACTCCCTATCACGTCGCGATCGCGATAATGGGTGGCACCCAACTTGAGTTGCAAGACGACGTGCGGAGTGAAGGCCCAACGCACCACACCACTGACACGATGCCCCTCGCCATAGAACGAAGGCGTCGAAAACGAATACAGCACCCCACGCTCGGACGCATAAAGGCGCGAATCGTAATCGTCGGTGTCGAACCACGCAAACGACACATCCACCTGCAAGGGCAGCCGCCCGCCGTCATACCCAACCGATTGTCCCAACAGCACACCCACCGAAGCCGGACAACCTTGATAACGCACATGGCTCGCATCGGCGGAGGAGCGCAACGTGAGACACGACGAAAGCCTGTAATCGACCTGCAACTTGAGGCGTTGCGTAGTGAAAGGAAGCGTCGCCTTGTCGGCACCCTCGGGGGTGTGGTCGTGATACTTACGTTTGTAGCGATAGCGCGCAAGCAGACTGAACGCCCCGCGCGGACTGTAAATGAGCTGGGCTCCACCGTCGAAACCCGTCGTTTCCTTTTTGCTTACCTGATAACGATACCATGGGAAGTAGAAGTAATCGGCATAGAGCGACGCACGGACATAGCGCATGAGCCTGCCCTCGACACCAAGATAGACACCACTCTCGTTCTGCACCGAGGAACTCTCCCCTACTCCACGCGCCAGCAGCGATGCGTAGGCGGCCTCGTAGTAGCGTTGCATAAGCATCAGTTGCCAATCCGACAAGCCGTTGTATCGGATTGTGTTCATCATGGCCAAGTGTCCATCCTTGTCGGCGGCAGTCTCGCCCTGCAACGTAAGCCGACGCCACACCGCACGATAGCCCACGCCCACATTCAGGAAATCGCAGCCTCGCGCATAGTAGCGGTTGTAGTCGTGTGGCGTAGGATTGAGCCGCCTGCCCAAGTGCTGATAGGCCACAGTGGCTCCCACGTCCACATACCGGCCATCGTAGGCCACATTGCCTCCCAGCACCCGACTACGGAAGGTGTTGTGCTTGTCCCACTCCAAGTCGCGCCGGTGCAGGCCGTCCTTCTTGATGGACGTTATCTCGCCCGCATCGCTGAGATTGCCATCCATCCGTCGGTTCGAATAAAAAGCATCGACACTCCACCTCCTCCCCAAGTCGTAGCTCAACGCTCCTCCCTGAAGGTAGTTGTATTCGTCGGTCGAGGAATGTTTGCGGATGCCCTGCACACGATTATCAAGGGTACTCAGCATGAAGGTCTTCCCCATGCTGAAATTGGTGTTCACCACCATGCCGTAGCCATAGCTGAGGCGATAATTGCCAAGGGCCAAAGCCTTTATCCTACCAAAATCGCGCAGGTAGAAATATGGGGAATACGAATCGTATCCTTTCGCGTTGCGTCCCGCAAAAAACGGCTCGCCTGCATCCTTCGCAGCGGTGACACCCACCATCACCCGGTCGGAATATCGAAACTGATAGCGCAGGTTGTGGGCCAGCGGACTGCCCTCGTAAACATCCTCCTTGTAACCACGACGCTCATACATAGGCACATCCACACGTGTCGATACCTCGTGCCGGCCATATTGCAGGATGGTGGCAAGACTCGGGCGGCGATGCTTCTCTTCCACCTCGCCCACATACACAAACTGGCGCAGCAGTCGGCAAGTCTCCAAGTCCATGTCCTCCACCATCATCAATTCCTTGTCGGTCTTCATCGGCCCGTACCTGTAGAGATAGTACAAGGTGTTTTCTATCAGTCGTGCCGACAGGAAGGGGAAGAGTTCGAGTTGCTGCTTGCTGATGGTATTGATGTTCAGAGGCTGCTCACGCAGGTACGACAGTTCCTCTAAACGTTCCTCCCACACGGCCTGGTCGATGCCGTCGTCGGTCTCGACAAGCTGTTCCACCATGTCCTCCACCACATTTTGCGCTTGTAGTGAAAGTGCAAAAAAACCTAATGAAAGCAGATATATCAGCCTCTTCATGCCGCAAAAGTAGTATTTTCTTCCTATTTTTGCAGCGCGATGACATGGAAATTGCCCATAATCTGCATTTTGTGCGGCCTGTCCGTCGTGCCGGCAAGCGCACAAGAGGTCAACACCACCATCAGTGGCATCAGGGTGCCGGCATGTGTGGAGGGCGGCGACACTATTCCCTCGCTGCAGATTCCGGAGGTATATGTGTTCAAACCGCTCGTGTTCCGAAGCCGCAGACAGCAGAAGGAGTTCTCGCGCATGGTGGCCAGCGTGAAGAAGACATTGCCGATAGCCAAGGAGATACGGAGCATCATCATCGAGACCTACGAGTACGCCCAAACGCTACCTCCCTCCGAACGGCAGGCTCACCTG
>JAUNNV010000028.1 GCA_030531335.1 Bacteroidales bacterium | reverse complement strand
CTTACAGCTGCCCCAAACCAATCTGTTTCGTGCCGCCCTATAAACGCCAACCGCGCTCCGAGGGGCGCAGCCGATGGCTTTCAAGGATTTTTGTTAAGTAATGATTAAAAAATAACTTGGTACGATTTTATGTACCGCTCGTCTTAAATTGTAGCCCATGAATATTCGTTTAGACAATGGAGAGAATTATGGGAATTCATGGGAACATGTGCTAATCATTTTTTGATAAACTTAAATCCACTAGCAATACAGCGTACTCCTTTTCCTCTTTTGGAACATCCTTGGGACGCCAGGCAACGATGAAGCGTATGGTGACATTCGAGACCTCGTACCCTTTTTCTGCCCATGATAGAAGGTCAGCTTGCATCCTTTGAGACAACAGGGCGACCGCCTTCTTCGTCTGTAGAGAATAAAGATAGTTGTCAGCAAGACGCAGATGCTCACCGGCACGCAAAGTAAGTATTTCCTTCTTATGCTGCTTGAAGAAACCAAGGTTTACATCTTTGTGGGACAACTGAAGCACGATCTCATCTGGCATTCCATATTGATGCTGATCGACCATCCGTTGGTCAGCTGGGAGCCTGTTGAACATCGTAGAACTGGTATGTATGAATAGACGCTGTTTGGCTCGCGTCATTCCTACGTAATACCTACGCAACACATCGTCTGTCGCATGAGGTGGTTCTGTAATGAGCATATACACATCGTCAAACTCATGACCTTTCGACTTGTGGATGGTCGAGACAACAACATCCGTACCCGTGAGGTCACAGAAGTCTTCCGCAGATGATTCAAAGACAAACTCCTTGAAGTCTGTCAGGTACTTCGCCTTGTTGGTTTGCTCGAAGAGCACAATGCAGTGCTGAAGGTAGTGAAGGCTTTCGGAGGTGCTGTAAGCGGCGAATGTCTTGCGCTTTGCTTCTTCCCAAACTTCGTCCATAATCAGTGGCGTATGCGTTTTTGCTTCAATGTGTTTTAGGAAAAGCCGAACCTCAGCCATGTTCCAGAACCGGAAGCCATCCATGCTTTGTATCAACTTGCTGCTCAACCCATGCTTGCGCAATAAAGCCACAAGGATAACGGCCTCCTCATTGGTTTGGGTGAGGACGCAAGTTGTGCCTTGGGTACGATTGGCAAGAAGTTCGCATACCAATGGTTCGTACATGTAGGTCGAAACGTGATGTGTCACGCTAACAAGACCATCTGCACGGGCCATCGACAAGATGGACTTGCTCTTCATTCTCATTCTGATGCCGCGAACAAAGGCGTTGGCAAATGCCACTACATGCTGCGAGCTGCGATAGTTCTCCGTCATCTCCACAAATCGACCCTCCGAATCCTTCAGCAACTGCGCCATGTACTGAGAGTCGGAACCACGAAACTCATAGATGTTCTGGTCATCATCGCCCACAGCAATCACGCGCATCACCTCGTTTGCCGTCATCAAGGCGCGCACCAAAGCATATTCTTCCGCACTCATATCCTGCGCCTCATCTATCACAAGTACCGTCTTGGCAATGCGGTTGGGTTCCACCTCGCCCTCGTTAATCATCCGTGCGGCACGCGATACCACATCCTTCGCATCATCGAGATTCCCGATTCGTCCGAGGAGATCGAAGCAGTAGGAGTGAAATGTCTTGATTTCTACGAAATGGGCAGCATTACCGATAAGCTCCATCAGCCGCTGTTTGAACTCGATGGCTGCTGCGCGTGAGAATGTCAGCATCAACAATTGCTCGTGTTTCACGTCCTCAAGCAGAAGCAATGAAGCAAGTTTATGAACAAGTACTCGTGTCTTTCCTCCACCAGGACCTGCCGCCACAACAATGCATCGCGATTCCTTGTCGGAGATAATCTCCATCTGTTTCTGCGACAAAGCACTGAAGAGCTGCTCGTATTTCCCGGGAGTGACGTTGCGTTCAATTTCCAGCACACGGTTGCCCTTGAAGTATTTCGACACGAAACGCTTATAATCCATCTGGAAATAATCCTGCACATATCGAAGGGCTGCATCGTAGTCGCGCACCATCAGGTTGGCATATTCGCCAACGATGTGTACTTGCTGAATCTTCTGCTTGTAGAACTCATTCAGCATACGGTAGTCTTCCTGCTTGTAGCGCAAACGGTTGTCTTTGATGCGACGAATGTCCATAGCATTGTAGAGTACAAGGAAACCACCTTCGAGTTTCAGCGCACCAATCTTTGAAAGGTAGAGCAACGCCTCCTCAACGTCTTCCAACTGCACATCCTGAGGCACGTCAAAAAGACTCTGTCCTTGCGATTTCAGGTCGCCCAACAGTTCCACTACTGAGAATTGTATGCCAGCCTTCCGCGAATCTTCTGCCGTACATTGGGAAGCAAGTCGGTACAGCCACTCTACGGCAAAGCTACAAATCTCCAATCGCTTCTCAAAGCGCAGGAGCGTTGCCTTCATGTCCGCCTGACGCCTTACTTCCAGGTTGTGGGCAGCATCCTCCTTCTTGCGAGTGTAACCCTTGACTGTGAGGAAATAGAGCAACGTACGGATGTCCTTTTCCGTAGCCGTATTGATATCCTCGTTTTGGGCATTGTCGTTCAACTGTTTGCAGGAGATGCGGAGCGAATCATCGGGAATGTTGTTCAAGATATAACGCTCCAATTTGGTGAAACGTTCCAACAGGCGCTTCGACTTATTCTCCGATTCGCCGGCATCATTCAGGTAAGCCGAAATATCCTTTGTGTCCGCCAGAATGCCCTCCTGGCGCATACGCTCTACCACCGACACCACTTCGCTTTTGTTCAAGCCAAGAATGTCCGCGAGATAATCCACACGCGACTCGGCTTCTGCATCTTGTGCCTTGGCAATATGCTTCTGCGTTATCAACGACTTGATGATGCGCACAGCCTTCTCAACTTCGTCATTTTCGAATAGCAAAGACTCGGTGATGCGCTTGCGGGCCTCGTCCATGTTCTTCACCGTAATGCCTGTTGCATAGACATGGGGCACATTGTTTCCTCGTACTATATAGCCCGCTTGCTCAAGGGTTGCCAAAGCTGTTCGGACACGGGTCTCAATGTCTGAGACAGAGTCGTCCCATCCGGCTTTTCTCGCAATCTCCAATGCCGAACAGCAAGTACGCATTCGTTGCTTGGTCATGTCTTTCACTGCCTTCCATACTTGCTGAATTTCGCTGATACTCAGCTTTGTCTGATTGAGCAGGATGAAATGTTTGTCGAGGTCGGCATCGCTATAGAGCACAAGGCACCGAGCCTCAAGATGCGGATCGCGACCGGCGCGTCCAGCCTCCTGTACATAGTTCTCCAGCGAGTCGGAAATGTCGTAATGCACCACCAGTCCCACATTGCTTTTATCCACCCCCATGCCGAAGGCCGAGGTGGCTACGATGATGCGCACCTGATCTGTCATGAAGGCCTCTTGATTGGCTATCTTATCGTCTGGATCCATCTGCCCATTGAAGGGCAGTGCTTTATAGCCATCGCGAGTGAGTTTCTCTGCCAACTGGCGTGTGCGTTTGGTTCGCGAAACATAGACGATAGTAGGGCAGTCGCTCTCGGCAATCAGCAAACGGAGTTTGGCATATTTGTCCTCATCCGTATCGGCATGGATGACGGAATAGCGCAAGTTGGTTCTCGATGCTGTAGAGGCAAACAGCTGAAGTTCAATGTTGAGTGTCTGTTTAAAATAATCGCAAATATCTTGTATAACCTTCTGCTTGGCGGTTGCGGTAAAGCAAGACACCGAAATAGGGTGTTCGCAACGCTTTTTCTTTTGATATTCGCTGATGAACTTACCGATGTAAAGATAATCAACTCGGAAGTCCTGTCCCCAAGATGAGAAACAATGTGCCTCATCTATCACAAACCTGACCACATGACGCGCCAAAAGAATCTTCTCAATGGTCTTGGAGCGAAGCATTTCGGGTGCGATATAGAGCAAGGAGGCATCGCCATCATGCACACGCTGAATGGCCAACGAGCGACTAATGGGGTCGAGCAAACCATTGATGGTGACGGCATCTGTTATGCCTCTTTCGGCAAGGTTATCCACCTGATCTTTCATCAAAGATTGGAGGGGCGAAATGACAACTGTTAGACCATGCACCGAACGACCTTCCATCAAAGCGGGTAACTGGAATGTGAGCGACTTGCCTCCACCTGTCGGGAAGATGACCAACAGGGATTTGCCCTCAACGGCAGCCCGTGCGGCATTTTCCTGCAAAGGCTCGCCTTCGTAGGTGCGGAATTCGTCATAACCGAAAAACTGCTTCAGGTTGTGGTGCACATCAAGGTCGCGATTGCAATACGCACATCCCTCCTTGCACCTCGTATGGCGAAGAAGCCGCACAACATTTTCCACATTCGGATAGTTGTGTAGCACCCAAGGTGGAGTAACGGAACGATAATCAGTCGTATCGATTAGCGCAAGCGCGTAAGCTAACTCTATTGGCTGTAGAGTAACGATGCTCTCAATGTTTGCATGTGCGCAGATCTTGTCTCGATACTCTGTAGCAATCCATTCTGGGAGCAGTGCTTTGTCGCCCGGTGTTGCGTTCACAAATTCAAGGAAACCCTGGAACTCCGATATATCATGCAGCAAAGTGGCATAAATCGCTTGTCTTCTTGCTGGCAAAGAGTTCCATTCCGCCATTTCCGCCATCAGCAGGTCGCGAGCCTTCTCACAATCATTCACAGGATTGTTCATTTGCTCGCTCACCAACTTGTCGTCCTTCAGCAACCGATGGTAGGGACGTTCTGGAAACAGTAGGGGCGACACGTACAGCGTATCCACCAAGACCCATCGACATGCGCTGTCTCCAAACAGATATTTCACATCGTGGTGGATAATGTTGTGACCGCAAACGTAATCCACTCCCTCCAGAAAACGAACAGCCGCCTGCTTGTCTGCTGCGTGAAACGTCTGTCCGTCCCATCGTAATGCCCCAACATCGTGTATCTTTTTGTCTTTCACCCCTACCTCACAATCCACAAAGGCGTGGTGGGAAGCATCACGAGTTGCTCCTTTTTTGTGTGAAGAATTGAGGGGTTCGGCAGTCGAGGCATTGCCGTTGACTGTCTGTAGGATTTTACTCCAGACGGACATGGCGTTGCGTTGTTAAAAATTATTGGAAACCATGTTTCTTTGGCCTTGAGCGTGTTTCCCCATTGTTGTGTTGCTACTGTGTGGCTCCAATCTTTGGGTCGTTCTTGTCAATTCGATGTAGGCCCTCCGATTTGCTTGTGTGTGTTCGTGCACTGTCCGATGGCATCCTGTTCCTGACGAGTGCTTGTGATACGATGCGGATTATTGTCGTGCATGGCGATGGCGAGACAACCGTCAACCCTTCGTCTGCCGAAGGTGCGATGACATAGCCAAAGAACGGTGTGGTGAAGCTCTTTAGGATGGGTCTTGCCTCCTTCGCGCCACCTTGAAGCCCTACTGCTCTCCGGCGGCATTTCTGCCGGAAAGCAGTGGGCTTCTGTGTGTGTGAGTGCGGATGCGCAATCGTCAACCAAATGCGGGTTTATTCGAAGATGTTGTAAAGTGGTTTGCCTACCCAGGCGTGTGGACGATCAACACCGAGCATTACAGCGACGGTCGGGATGACATCGCAGATGGAAACCGGACAGTTGATTTCGTAGTTTTGCTTGATGCCCTTTCCGACAAACACCACAGGCGCTTCCATTTCGTTCATGGTGATACTGCCGTGTCCTTTGTTGATGCCACCATGGTCGGCTGTAAGGATGAAGAGGGTTTCGTCGGTCATTCCGGCCTTTTCTATGCTGTCGTAGATTTGATGGATGCACGAGTCGAGATGGTTTTCCACGGCCAGATACTCATCCGACATCCATCCGAAAGCATGGCCTTCATGGTCTGGAGAATCGAAAATGATGCTGCTGATTAGTGGCTTTTCGGTTGTGATGTAGTCCAAGGCTTTTTCCAGGCCACCTTCGCGATGGTTGATTTGCATGTCCTTGTCGATGCTCAATGTGTCAACAACGTAGTGCATACCCGACCATTCGTAGAAATGTGCGATTTTGGCTTCAGGCATTTTGAGCTTTGTCTGGTAATAGATGTCGGGGAAGAATCCGTGTTCGGTCAGCGTGTCGCTCGGAAAATCGGGATGTTTGCTGCCCCAGGTGTTGTAGCCGTGTTGTTCGGGGCCGGCACCCATGTAGAGCGAGGCCCAGTTGAGTGCGCTGGCCGATGGCAACACGCTACGTTTGTGCAATGCCCACGAGCCTTTTGCCATCAGGCTGCGATAGAAGGGCATGATGGTAGTGCCCCGAAGGCTTTCGGAACTCATTCCGTCGAGTCCGATGATGACGATGTGTTTCGGACAGGGATATTTCTTCTCTGTCTGACAAGCTACGGCTACTATTGCCAACAATAATAAAAACAAATACTTTTTCATACGTTATTTTTTTAAAGGTCTAAGGTCAGATTTTAAGCAGTTGGTTTAGGAAGTCGTCGAGTTCTTTGTCCAGTCCTTTCAGCAGGGGGTCGCCCAGCAGAAGTGTCTCTTCGTCATCGACAATCAGCAACTCCGAAATTGTTTCCTTGTCTTCGTCGATCATCACGAAGCTGTAGGGCTTGGATATAATGAGCTTCTTGAAGAAGGTTTCGGAACGAAGGTTTTGAAGGACGTTTCGTAGGACAGATTCGGCTTCGGCATAGAAGTCCTCATTCTTGCACTCGGTAAATGCTCGGATGTTTCCTCGTGTGAGTTCTTCATCGTCGTTGTAAATCACCAACTCGCCTGTTTCCTGTAGTGGTTGAAGATGAATGTCGGTGATGATGGATGCCGAATCCATGTCGAGTACATATCTTTCCAACGCTTTTCGTATCAGGTTTTGAAGTTGGTTTCGTGTTTTAGGACTGAATTCCATAATTCTATTTACTATTTATACTAAGCTCAGCGCTCTTGATTGTTATTGGATTGCTTTCATTTGCAGTTGAAGCCGTGTGACATTTTCGATAGAGTGTTCCAGGGATGTTTTAAGCACCAACATCTGGAGGTACTCCATGCTATTTGGGGGTGCCAACGAGATGGCCTCGTTGAGGTATTCCAAGGCTTGGTCGTACAGCCCTTCCCGTTCGGTGCATACGGCCATGTTGTAGGCTGTGCGCATTCGTTTCTTTCCTTTACTCGCCTTATATGCTTGTTCCCAAAGCTTGTGTGCTTCCTCCAGATTATCCTCCCTTAGGAACACCGCACCGTCGCGTGTCTCAATCGACCCCGAGTTGTAGTAATAACGTTCCACGTTTTTCCAATGAGGAAGCATGTGCTCTGTGGCCGTCTCGCCTGCAAATGTGCTCGACTCGTTGATGAGTCGTTCCAACGACATGCTGTATCCGGCGTCCCAACCGATGGTGTCGGTGAGTTGGATGGTGTGCAAGAAGGTGTTGCGCTGTGGTATGTACATGCGTATGAAAGGTGTTATGGCGGCTTGGACCATGGGTATGAAATTGTCGAAGTACTCCACAGTGAAATCGACAAACACCGCATCGACCGTCAGTAGTACGTCCACGTCCAAATCGTTGATGAGTTGCCGAAACTCGTGGCTTGTCAATACGCCTTTCGTGCGATGCTCGTCGTAGATGGTGGAATCTTGCAGGATGACCTGGTCGAAATAATTGGTGGATGCGATGTTTTGGGCAAGTGATTGGGCTGTGATTACTCCATTCCCAAGATAGGTTATCGTGTCGGCGCTTTTTTTTGATAGGTATTTGTTGGGTTCCATGTGGGGCATGTTGTTTACTATCCCAATCCGCCGCATTTCCGGCAGGAAGTTCAGGTTTCCTGCTTCCAACTTGTCGTAGGTGAGATAGCTGATGGAATTGCAGGCACATAGAGTGCCTGCAATCACGATGCTCCAGATGTGTTTACATAACCCTACCATGACAGTTCTTGTATTTCTTTCCTGAACCGCATGGGCAGGGGTCGTTGCGTCCCACTGTCTTTTCCACCCGGATAGGTTCTCGCTTTTGCTCTCTGGTGTCGCGTGCGGCGGCGTTTTGTTGTCCTTTGTTGTTGAGATCCTGCTTGGTTTCTTGATAACGTTGGCTGCGTTTCTCAGGGGCGGCTTCACGCACGTCGGCTGGTTCCTGCACGGGGATTTGGCCTCGCAGCAGGATGCTGATGGTGCCGTTGTTGATACGATTCACCATGTTGTCGAACAATTTCACCGATTCCAGTTTGAATATCAACAATGGGTCTTTTTGTTCATACGATGCGTTTTGCACCGAATGTTTCAGTTCGTCGAGTTCTCGTAGGTTCTCTTTCCAAGCATCGTCGATGATGTGCAGCAGAATGGCCTTTTCGAATGATTTGACTATTTCTTTTCCTTCCGTCTCGTAGGCGGCTTTCAGGTTCACCGGAATGTTGTACATGTGTTTTCCATCCGTGATGGGAATCATGATGTTTTCATACATGTGTCCTTGGTTTTCATATACCTGTTTGATGACGGGCATCGCAATCTGTGCCATTCGTTCGGTCTTGAACTTGAAGTTTGCCATGGCCTGGTTGAAGGCAATGTCGGCAAGGGTGTCTCTATCCTTTGTATAGAAGTCCTCTTCGCTGAATGGAATGTCCATGGCTAAGGTCTGCAACATTTCCATCCTGCAATTATGGTAATCGCCCAGTTCAATGGCGTATGCACATCGGTCCCAAATCATGTTCACGATGTCCATGCCTATGCGTTCGCCCATCAGCGCGTGGCGACGTTTGGCATAGATGACGGTTCGTTGCTTGTTCATCACGTCATCGTACTCCAACAAGCGTTTACGGATGCCGAAGTTGTTTTCCTCCACTTTCTTTTGGGCACGTTCGATTGATTTCGAAATCATGGGATGTTCTATCATTTCACCATCCTTGAATCCCAGTTTGTCCATCACGGATGCCATGCGTTCCGAACCAAACAATCGCATGAGGTCGTCTTCCAACGACACGAAGAACACACTCGACCCCGGGTCGCCTTGACGGCCGGCACGGCCACGCAACTGGCGATCGACACGGCGGCTTTCATGGCGTTCGGTGCCGACAATGGCAAGACCTCCCGCTGCCTTTACTTCGTCGGACAACTTGATGTCGGTTCCACGGCCTGCCATGTTGGTGGCAATGGTCACGATGCTGCGTTGGCCGGCTTGTGCCACGATGTCGGCTTCCTTTTGGTGGAGCTTGGCATTGAGCACATTGTGTTCGATGTGGCGGAGCGCAAGCATTTTGCTCAGCATTTCCGATATTTCCACGGATGTCGTACCTACCAACACAGGGCGGCCTTTATTGATAATCTGTTGGATTTCCTCAATGACGGCCTTGTATTTCTCGCGTTTGGTGCGGTAGATCCGGTCGTTCATGTCGATGCGGGCAATAGGGCGGTTGGTAGGAATGACCACCACGTCGAGCTTGTAGATATCCCACAATTCGCCTGCTTCCGTCTCGGCAGTACCTGTCATGCCCGACAGTTTGTGATACATTCGGAAATAATTCTGCAAAGTGATGGTGGCAAAGGTTTGTGTGGCCGCTTCGATTTTCACGCGCTCTTTGGCCTCGACTGCCTGGTGCAGGCCGTCGCTCCAGCGTCGGCCTTCCATGATACGACCTGTTTGCTCATCTACTATTTTCACTTGTCCGTCGAGAACCACATAGTCGGTGTCTTTTTCAAACAAGGTATATGCCTTTAGCAGTTGCAGGATGGTATGCACTCGTTCGGACTTGATGGCGTAGTCGGTCATCAATTGGTCGCGCTTGTCCATTTTTTCCTCGTCGGTGAGTTGCTCGTTCTCAAGAGCCGAAAGCTGTGCTGTGATGTCGGGCAATACGAACAGGGTCGAATCGGCTGCGTTTCCGGTAATGAGCTCGATGCCCTTGTCGGTAAGATCGACACCCTTTTGTTTCTCGTCGATTACGAAGTAAAGTGGGTCGGTGGCTTCGGGCATACGCTTGTTGTTTTGCTCCATGTAGATTTCTTCCGTCTTCAACATGCCGGCTTTGATGAAGGGTTCGCTCAGGTACTTGATGAGCGGCTTGTTTTTGGGCAGGGCCTTGTGACTACGGAACAGTGCCAGGAATCCAGCCTCCTGGTCGGCCTTGTTGTCGGAGGCAATGAGTTTTTTGGCTTCGGCCAGATACTGGGTGGCCAAATGGCGTTGTGCCTCGACGAGGCGTTCCACCAACGGCCGCAAGTCCTCAAACAGTTGATCCTCGCCTTTGGGCACAGGGCCGGAGATGATGAGTGGCGTACGGGCATCGTCGATCAGCACCGAGTCAACCTCATCGACAATGGCATAATTGTGTTTGCGCTGTACCAGATCCTTGGGTGTGATGGCCATGTTGTCGCGCAGGTAGTCGAAGCCAAACTCGTTGTTGGTGCCGAAGGTGATGTCGGCCAAATAGGCTTGACGACGTGCTTCTGAGTTGGGCTGGTGTTTGTCGATGCAATCGACCGACAGGCCGTGGAACATATAGAGCGGTCCCATCCACTCGGCGTCTCGTTTGGCCAGATAGTCGTTCACCGTTACCACATGCACACCGTTACCGGTCAGCGCGTTCAGAAACACGGGTAGGGTGGCCACCAATGTCTTTCCTTCGCCTGTGGCCATTTCGGCAATGCGCCCCTTGTGGAGCACGACACCGCCAAACAGCTGGACATCATAGTGAATCATGTTCCAGAGTGTGTCGTTTCCTCCTGCATTCCAATGATTCCGATAGATGGCCTTGTCGCCCTCGATTCGGATGAAATCCTTTCCCTGGCCGGCCAGTAGGCGGTCGAAATCGGTTGCGGCAACCGCAAGCTCCTCGTTTTCGGTGAATCGCTTGGCCGTTTCCTTTACGATGGCGAAAGCTTGTGGCAAAACGTCGTCGAGAGCTTTTTCATACTTGTCAAGAACTTCTTTTTCGAGTTTGTCGATTTGGTTGAAAATGGGTTCCCTTTTCTCGATGTCAGTGCTTTCGATAGTGCTTCTCAGATTCTCAATTTCAGCCTTTTCCTTTTCGGCCGAAGCCATGACATAGGCTTTCAACTCGTTGGTTTTCGCCCTCAGTTCGTCGTTGTCCAGCTTGGCTATTTCTGGATAAACCGCTTTTATCTTGTTCACCCATGGCATGATTTCCTTCATGTCGCGGGTTGATTTGTTGCCGAAGATTTTTCCTATGAATTCGTTAAATCCCATTTCTTGTCTTTTTATTTTGGTGCAAATGTATTAAAACTTCTCTTTCTTCCCAACATTTTATCTGAAATATTATCGGACAAATCTTGACTACGTTTGTTTTGTCTCCGATTGACGAATACTTTATTTCAGGTTAAGGATTGGTGCTGCGGTGGCTGCATTGGGTGCGCGGATGCGTAGGCAGTGGGCGATGGTGGCAGCCATGCAGCCTATTTCCACGGGAACATATATTTTCTCAGCCTTTACGCCCCATCCCATGAAGATGAGCGGCACATTGGTGTAGTTGTCGCGCACAACGTATTTTTCGTCGTTTAGCACGCTCTCAATAGTCCATCCGGGATAGACCTCAATCCATAGGTCGCCGGAGCAGAATGGGTTGTATCTGTTCTTGATTTTTCCGAGTTCCAGATTCCATGAACCGAGTTTCAGCCGTTGTGAGGAACAGACATCCCTTACACCACTGAACTGAACCAAGAACTCTGCCGACTTGTTCAAGACTTCAAAAAAATCCAGATGTTTGTCCTCAATAGTCTTTTTCGACAAATAAATTTCCTGGTCGTAAATGCCTTCGATGAATTTGCCTTCGCCGTAAATGGCTGCCAAGTATAGGTTCAACAATGCAGAACAGCGTTTTATCGAGAACTCGCCTGTCGGTATTTTGTATTTTTCCGAGTCGGTCGATACATGCTCCTTAGCCCCCGTCGAGGTCAGTACGACCAACACGTTGTCCATGCCTATGCGTTTGTCTATCATGTCGAACAACTCGCCCAACGCATCGTCGAGCCTGACATAGGTGTCTTGAATTTCCAAAGGCATCGCCGAGGCTGTGGCATGGGTGTAGTTGCCGGCGTAATACGCTATGCTCAGGTAGTCTGGAACCAGATCCTTCCCAATGGGGTTTTCCGAAAGACACTGGCTTACCAGCTTGTTGACTTCATTGTTGACATATGGACTGGTTTTGAACTTGCGATATTTGTTACGTCGTTCGTTGTCGAAGATGTATTTGAAACCTGTTGCCGGATTGTCGGCTGTGACATACTGATAACGGTTGACAGGTAGGAACGGTTCCCATACGATATTCTCGATACGGAAATCGAGCCCTTGCCGGTCGTTGTACAGCGACACCCAACGAGGGAACGAGCCATAGTACGTGCTTCCCGACCATTTGCCTGTCTCGTCGTTAAGCCAGAAGGCACCGTTCGAGGCGTGTCCGGCCATCAAGACAGCCATTTCGCGCGTTGGGGCGATGGAATAAGCATAGGCTTTCCCCTCGGAAGCTATCAGCAGTTCATCGGATATGGTCGAAACCTTCATTCGTTCGGCCGACGTGTTTTCCGCAGTGGCGTAACCCATGAAATGTGCATCGTCCACACAGTTTATCACACGCAGTGTGTTCCTGTCGAACCATAGCTTGCCAATGATTCCATGCAGGGAAGGACTTGCGCCTGTGTGTATGGTAGCCGTGGCGTTGGCTTGGTCGATGCAGGCATAGTCGAAAGTGACGTTTTCATAGACCCTGCCGTTTTTCAGCAGACGCTTGAATCCTTTCTCTCCGTAAAGGGGACTGAAAGCATCGACATAGTCGATCCGGAGTTGGTCGATGGTTATGTTGACGACTACTTTAGGGGTGGCAGGGGCATCTTGGGCTTCGATTCCCGAAAAGGCGATGATTGCGGCTAACGATGTAAATATATGTCGGTTCATGTTTTATCGTTTCGATGTTTTTTGTGTGGTACATACGCCATGAACAGGTGTCCTCCTGAAATGGCAAGCAAACTTAGTGCCAATGGAGCGACAGCCGGATGGAAATATTGTCCACCACAAGGCATGACAATCAGGAACAGCACCAAGGCTACTGCGTTATACGCATGGTAGTATGTCTTGCGTTGTTTGATGGTGCAATACACTATGAGAGGCAGCATCACCAACGGAATAGGATTCAACATGCCAATCATCCAATTGCTGCCTACAGTAGGGTGGATGCTGATGAAAAACAAGAATGCGATGACCACTCCTGCTGCCCCTTGCAAGCCAAACAGCAACAATTCCCACCACCAGAACAGTTTGCCCCGACGGATTCCTATGCCGGTCAAAGCCAATGAGGTGGCAAATAGAATCCATGCGGCTTGCATTGGCGGCAAGGGAAAACTGGACGTTTCATTGACACCATCACCTAATAAAATTGGCTCATCGCTTTTCACCAATGGTTTCCCGTTCCCTTTTCTGGCCTTGTTTGCTGCATCGTGAAAATATTGGGGCGCGAACATTTGTTGTCGTTGTGCAATAGGTCGGTCTGCCTCTTCGCCCAGCATCATGTCGATGCCAAACGAATACCAAGGAGCCGAGGACGTGTATTGATGTACAATCTGCCTGAATGATAGTGTGTCGGCAGCGCTGTCGTAGGTTACTCCCCCTTCCACACTATCTTCGATGCGGTCGCGGGCACGGGTAGTGCAATTGTCGAAGAAGTAGTTGTACCGATAGGTTCTGTTTTCGGGGCGTATGTTCTCTGCGAGGATATTCCACAATCTTATTTTTTCGTCATCGTCCAGATTTAGTCTTTGTTGGTTCACGGTCGCGCCGAGATAAGTGTATAGCATACAAAACTGGCCGAAATCCTCGCATGCCAGAAAATAATCCGTTTCGCCCTTCACGAAGTGATACAGGAAATTTGGGGCACTGAAATCGAATGTCCCGAAATTGAAAACGACATCCTGCTTTTGGGTGAAATTTTGGTAGCGTATGGCTGTGTGGCCAAACATCCTGTATATTTCAGAACTTGGATGACACGTCAATATGCTGAATTCCACACTGTCCTTCAATACGCTTGCACGCAGAGACGAGACCAAAGCCGACAATAATAATATGGAGAGAAAAAAGTTCTTTTTCATAAATTGCTGCAAAAATACGCCAAAAAAAGTTTAAATCCGCATAAATTGAAGTTTTATTTGTTGCACTTTAACAAAAAAAGCACTTACTTTGCAGCCGTTTATTACAGAAAATATGCCAGCATACAAAAAAAGGATATTTCTTTCTTGCATACTGTTTTGTGTCTCGTCCATGTTGATGGCACAAATCAGTATCAATTCACCATATTCCAGATACGGCTATGGATTGTTGTCCGACCAGGCTTTTGGAAACAGCATCGGCATGGGAGGGACAGCTATCGGTGTGCGGAGCCGTTTCCACATTAACCCTGTAAACCCTGCATCCTACACTGCTGTCGATTCCATTACTTTCATGTTCGACCTTGGCATGTCACTGCAAAACTCCAATTTTGTGGAAAGTCCCGTCAAGACCAATGCTAAGAATGCAAGCTTCGACTACATAGCCATGCAATTCCGCTTTTCGCGAAGGTTGGCTTTCTCGGCCGGCTACATTCCTTTTTCGAATGTGGGTTACAACATGAGCAAGAAAACTACGGTCACATCCAACGAGTATGGCGACGAAACTTACTCGCAAGCCACCTACAAGGGAGAGGGTGGATTGCAGCAATTGTATGTGGGACTGGCTTACAAGGTGTTGCCCAACCTGTCGGTCGGCACCAACGCTTCCTTGCTTTACGGCGACATCTCGCACACCGTTTCCACACAATTCAGCAACACAGCGGCTTCCATCAGTGCACACGGTCACCAGATTTCGGCATCCGACCTGAAATTTGATGTTGGTGCCCAATACACACATCGATTGGCCGACCGGCACGAACTCACCTTAGGCCTTATCTACGGTTTCGGCAGCGACCTGAGCAACACGGAAGGTTACAATTTCACCCACTCCGTGAATACCGTCACCACAGCTGTTTCCGAACTGGTTGACACCATCCGCAACGCATTCCAATTGCCGGCAACCATAGGCGCAGGTCTGGCTTACACTTACAACAACCAACTCACGGTCGGACTTGATGTGAAGCACCAGAACTGGAACTCGGCGAAATATTTTGGCGAGGAGGGTTATTTCAACAACCGCACACGTGTCTCGCTGGGTGCCGAGTATCAGCCCGATGTGTATGGACGCAAGTTCTTCGGTCGTATTCGCTACCGATTGGGTGGACACTACACCAAGTCATATACTAAAACGGCAGACGGTTCCAATGTAAATGAATACGGCGCAAGTTTCGGCTTCGGCATACCTTTGTTCCTTTACAATTCACGTACATACCTGAACCTGTCTGGCGAATATGTGCATGTGCAGCCCAAACAGAGTGGACTGCTCGAAGAGAACTATTTGAGAATCAATGTTGGCATTACCTTCAACGAACGTTGGTTCATGAAGTGGAAAGTGGAATAATCAAGGATATTAACTGTAATAAAGAATACACAATGAAGATTAAGACGATTTTGATTTTGGCGACTCTGTCGATGAGTGCTACAACCATGTTTGCTCAAAAGGGCATTCAGGATGGTTCACGGTTTGGTCATGGTGAGGACAGTATCAACTGTCTGAAGAACATCAGTATTTATACCGAGTACGTAAAGACAAACAACTTTGTTGATGCCTATACGCCTTGGAAGAGTGTGTTCGACGATGCTCCTATTGCACAGATGGCTACCTACACCAATGGCGCGAAGATACTCCGTGGACTTATTGCCCAGGCAAAGGATGGTGCCACACAAAAGCAATATTTTGAGGAGTTGATGGCCGTTCACGACCAACGTGCCAAATACCTCGACCAACTGAACCAATACGTAAAGCGTCCTTATAAGTTGAGCGACGTGTTGGCAGCCAAGGTGCAGGACTATTATTCCATGGGTTGCCCAAGCAACAAGACTTGCTACGACATGCTGAAGGAAGTGCTCGAAATGGATAAGGTGAACGCCGACTATTACATCATGCACGAATTCATGGAGCTTTCGTCGCGTCTTATCAAAGAGGACGAATCGCATAAGGAACAGTTCATTCAGGACTATATCCTTGCCTCTGGATATGCCAACGAAGCTTATAAGGCTTGTACCGTTGAGAAGGCAAAGGCAAACTTGAAGGTGGCAAAAGACAACATCGACGCTTATTTCATCAAGAGTGGTGTGGCTACTTGCGAAAACCTTCAGGCCATCTATGCCCCCAAGGTTGTCGAGAACAAGTCGAACATCGATTATCTGAAGCAGGTGATTACCGTGATGCAGTTGTTGGGTTGCACCGAGGAAGAGGCTTATTTCTCTGCTTCCGAGTTTGCACATGCCATCGAACCGACACCTCAAACAGCTGTCGGCTGCGGTTACATGTTCTTCAAGAAGGGCGACATTGGCAAATGTATGGAATATTTCGACCAGGCCATCTCGCTCGAACAGGATGCCGAAGCCAAGGCCGACTATCTGTACAAGGCAGCTGTCATCCTGTTTAGTCAGAAAAGCTATGGCAAGGCAAAACAGTATGCACAGAAGGCCTTTGAAACCAACGAACAAAGTGCAAAGCCGTTGGTGCTGATTGCCAAGATGTATGCGGCAAGTCCAAACTGGAACGATGAGGCTGCTCTCAACAAGTGTACATATTTCGTTGTCATCGACAAGCTGCAACGTGCCAAGAGCATCGACCCGAGTGTTGCCGATGAATGTAATGAGCTTATCGGAACCTATTCCCGTCACACTCCGAAGGATGAGGACTTGTTCTTCTTGGGTATCAAGAAAGGCGACAAAGTGAATGTCGGCGGTTGGATAGGTGAGACAACGACCGTTCGTTAAACGACGTGGATATTAGTAGGATATATCATATTAGCCTTCGCATAACAGTTGCCCTTTGGGTAACTGTTATGTTTGTTTTAACTCCTGCGTGCAACGGTGGTCGAAAGCACAGAGCCGACTCTATCGTCAACAAGGATTCCGTGCCTACCATGCGCACTTATGGGGTCACTACGTTCATCTCGGATTCCGGCATTGTCAGTTACAAGATAATAGCAGAGGAATGGGATGTCTATAGCCGTCCGGATTTTTCGCAATGGTCGTTTGAACAAGGTGTCTATTTGGAGAAGTTCGACACCCTCATGCACGTCACTGCCAGCATAAAAGCCGACACTGCCTATTATTACGACAAGAAAAAACTGTGGGAACTTCGGAGCAATGTCCATATACGCAATTTGGCAGGAGATAAGTTCGATACAAGCCTGATGTTCTGGGACGAGGAAGCCAAACGAATCTATTCCGACAAGTACATCAGTATAGAACAGGCCGACAAGCAGATTGTGGGGGTTGGTTTTGAGTCCGACCAGTCGCTCACCAATTACACCATCCGCCAAACGTCGGGCATTTTCTTGGTCGAGGACACGGCTCCCACTGACACGGCCAAGCTGGTTTCTGCCGACACGGTGAAGCCAGCAGTCGTTGACACAACCCAATCCACCGCCAGATGGCGGAAGGTGTCCGGTCGCAAGCCATCGCTACCAACTACCAAGACTTCTAAATCGGAGTTGTACGAAAAGCAGTCCAAACCACTTTCCAGTTCGACAACTTCCCCCAAAGATACCCTCGTAATGCCATGACCAATCTGATCTATCTGTTGATTACCATCTTGTTGTCGGCTTTTTTCTCGGGCATGGAGATTGCCTTTGTCTCGTCGTCGAAGATGCGCTTTGAGGTCAGTAACAAAACGCCAAACGTCACTTCGCGAATCATCGCCCTGTTTTATCGTCATCCCGACAATTTCATATCCACCATGCTCGTTGGCAACAACATTGTGTTGGTGGTCTATGGCATAATCTTTGCTCACATACTTGAACAGCCCATTTCCATGCTGATAGGAAACGAATGGATAGTAGTTCTTGTACAAACTATTCTTTCCACCCTACTCATTCTCGTCACGGGAGAGTTCCTCCCCAAAATCCTCTTCAAGATCGATTCCAATTTTTCCCTTTCCCTGTTTGCCGTTCCGGCTTTTGTGTGCTATGTGGTACTTTACCCCGTCAGTCGTTTCACGGCAGCCATCTCCAAACTGTTTCTTCGCCTTATGGGCACAAAGGTGAATCCGGAAACGAGCGACAAGGTGTTCACCCGGGTTGATCTCGACGATTTCATTGAGTCCAGCATTGTCAACGACGATGACCAGTTGGGAACGGAAGTGAGGATATTCCAAAACGTACTCGATTTCTCCACCATCAAGATTCGCGATTGCATGATACCCCGTACCGAAATCGTGGCTTGTGAGTACAATGCGTCAATCGACGAGCTGAAGGTGTTGTTCGAGACGAGTGGAATCAGCAAGATCATCGTCTATAAGGATACCATCGACAATGTGGTGGGATATATCCACTCGTCCGAAATGTTCCGTTGTGTGGATTCTCCATGGACATCGGCCATCCGCGACCTGCCGTTTGTGCCCGAGACCATGAATGCACCGAAACTCATGAAGCTTTTCATGCAGCAGAAACGGTCGTTGGCAGTGGTGGTCGATGAGTTTGGTGGTACCTCTGGAATTGTGGCCTTGGAGGATTTGGTGGAAGAAATCTTTGGCGAGATCGAAGACGAACACGATGTCAACTCGTCGAAGGACACGGCCATTGACTTGGGTAACGGAGAGTACGACTTGAGCGCACGCCTTGAGATAGCCCAAGTCAATGACATGTTCGACCTTGACTTGCCCGAAAGTGAGGAGTATCAGACATTGGCGGGACTCATTTTGCACTTTTATCAGAACTTTCCAAAGTTGCACGATGTGGTTTCGGTCGGACGTTTTCAGTTCAAAATCACAGCCCTTACACAAACAAAAATAGGAAGAATCCATCTAAAAGTGCTCGATGATTGATTTTTTTTTGGCTCTTTATGAGATAACCCATGTTTTTTTTCGTACCTTCGTGCGCTAAATTGAAAATCAATAAAAAAAGAATAATAAATAAAAAAAATGGCAACATTACAGAAAATCAGAAGCAAAGGACCACTCTTGGTCATTGTAATTGGTCTTGCCCTCTTCGCATTCATTGCCGGTGACGCATGGAAAGTGCTGAAACCGAACCAGGGACGTCAGGACATCGGTGAAATCAACGGACAGAAAATTTCGGCTCTCGACTATCAGAACGCTTTCGAAGAGTTGAGCGAAATTGTGAAGGCCATGCAGGGTGTCAACGCACTCAACGACCAACAGACAACATACGTGAAGGATCAGGTATGGCAGAACATGGTTTTCACATCCATCATTTCAGCCGAGGCCGAAAAGCTTGGCTTGGTTGTGACAGATGCTGAGATTCAGGCGGTGACCGACGAGGGAACCAATCCCATGTTGATGCAGACTCCGTTCCGCAACCCCGAAACCGGCAAGTTCGACAAGGACATGCTCAAGAAGTTCTTGGCAGAATATGCCATGATGAACAACACACAGATGCCTCAGCAGTATCGCGAATACTATCAGCAACTGGTGAAGATTTGGGAATACACGGAAAGGTCGCTGAAGGAAAACCTGTTGGCACAGAAGTATCAGGCACTCGTACAGAAAAGTTTCCTCACCAACAACATCGCCGCCGAAATGAGTTTCGCTGAGCGCACGTCCGAAGCCGAGGCTCTTGTGGCATCCTATCCTTACATGTCGTTGCGCGATACATCCATCGTCGCTTCCTCCGCCGACCTGCAGGCTCTCTACAGCCAACGCAAGGAGGAATTCAAGCAGCCGGTCGAAACCCGCAACATCAAGTATGTCGATTTTCAGGTGGTTCCTTCCGAGCAGGATCGTGCCGACTTGTTGCAGGAAATGACAGAATATGCAGAGCAGCTTGGCTCCGTTGAGGAAGTGGCCGCGTTCGTTCGTTCTGCCAATTCGACTGTTCCCTATTCCGACATCGCCATCAACAAGGAGTCTCTCCCCGCCGACGTGGCAACCCGTCTCGATTCCGTACAGGGTTCTGAGGTGTATGGACCTTATTTCAACGCGACCGACGATTCCTACAACGTCATCCGTCTTTTCGCTACCGAGCAATTGCCCGACTCCGTGCAGTTCACGCAGCTCGCCCTTACACCAGAGGCAGTTGACAGTGTGTATGCCGCACTGGAGGCTGGAGCCGATTTCGCAGAAACCGCCAAGAACTACGGACAGTCGCAAGAGGCCGTTTGGTTGGCTGCATCGCAGTACGAAGGCTCCCAACTCGATGCCGACAACCTTACGTTCATCCGTACACTCCTTTCGGCTACGCCCAACACCCTCAACCGTATCAAGATTGGCGACAACAACATTATCTACAAGGTATTGGCCAAAACGACACCCAAGACCAAGTACAATGTGGCAGTCATCAAGCGTCCTGCCGAATTCAGCAAGGAAACCTACAACAACGAGTACAACCGTTTCAGCCAGTTTGTCGCTCAAAACAAGACTTTGAAGGACTTGGTGGACAACACGGAGGAAGCCAACTATCGTTTGCTCGAACGGGCCGACATCTCCACCTCCGAGCATTATGTGGGTGGTGTGCAGAACACGCGTGATGCGTTGAAATGGATTTTCGAGGCAAAGGAAGGTGAGGTCTCACCGCTTTACGAGTGTGGCGAGAACAACCACCTCATGGTCATTGGTCTTGAAAAGGTCAACAAGGCAGGCTATCGCGACATCAACGCCGTGGCCGATGAGTTGGGTCGTGAGGTTATCAACAACAAGAAGGCTGAAAAAATCATAGCCATGTGGGCTGGCAAGTCTATTGCCGATGTGCAAGGCACGGAAGGCGTTGTGGTCGATACCATCAAGCACATCACATTCAGTGCTCCTGTGTTCGTTTCTGCCACGGTGGGCAGTGAACCCGTGTTGGCTGCTGTAGCCAGCAAGGCCGAGGTCGGAGCCGTAAGTGCGCCTCTCAAGGGTACGGCAGGCGTATATCTCATGCAGGTTCTTAAAAAAGACAAGACTGCCGAGACATTCGACGCAACCAAGGAAAAGGCTTCTTGCACCGCACGCATGTCGCAGTATGCGGCGGCTTACATGCAGGAATTGGTGTCGCGTGCCAAGATTATCGACAATCGTTACCTCTATTTCTAATCTCCAAGGGTAGCGACTCCTAATATTTATAATATGTGTGAAGAGCATCCGATCGTGTGGTCGGATGCTTTTTGTATAGTTACCATTCTTGGGTTCCCAAGCTTTCAAAGTCGTATGTAAGCGGTTGACAACTTGTCGTTGCCTACACGAAAAGTATAATCGGCAGTGGCGGTTATACAATCGGCGACGGCGGTTGTGCAATCGG
>JAUNNV010000154.1:3011-4664 GCA_030531335.1 Bacteroidales bacterium | reverse complement strand
AATTGATACATTGTTAACTCTTTGTTGTGAGTCAACTTTTTTCAGGATAAGACACTCCCCCCCTGCCCCCCCTCCACCCAATTTTGACTTATTTCAACGAGCTGGGGGTGACTTAATATAATTTTAGCGTCGCACGCTCGCATTTGCTGCAACATACGCAACAAAAGCCAAACGCAACATTACTCCCACATGTCGCCACTCAACACGTTTCTTGTCATCGAAAGCATTTAGTTCCTGTTTCTGATGCCGATAGGGGTTTGTTATGTCTCAATGCTTCGCGACCACCTCATAAAGCAGTTGAAAGGGTTGCTTTTTTTTGTCGCGTAGGAGTATGCGCAGATGTCCGTCGGTACAGTCGGTGGTGCTGAAACTGATGGAGGTTGTTTCTTTGATGAATGTGTGTATCGTCTGGTTTGTGTGTGCATCCTTGTATTTCGTTTTCAGATAGTCGGGGCGACGAACAAACTCCTCCTCCAGTGCCTGACTGTTATAGGCAATAAGGAAGCGCGCACCTTTCACGTCGGGCGCCCATGGCTTGTTTTGCAGAGACACCCCATAATGCCGATTGACGTTTGTGGCCTGCAAGCGGTCGTTGGTGTCGTAAAAAAGACCGTCTTTGACACCGAACCAGCGGTACGCGCCATCCGTGTAAAAACGATATTGCTGTGGCCCTTCGTCAGTCAGTTGCATGGCTCCACCTGTCAGTGCCAATAGCGGACGAAGGTCTTCGAACATCTGTAGGAAATCGGTATTGCTCACCTCGGCGTATCTCATCGAACGGTCGTTGGCAAACGAAAGGGTGCCATTGGCGACATCACCTTGGAAGGCATCTATGATTTGCTTGATGTCGATGCCTATCAACTGCTCAGCGGTTCGGAACAATCGACTTCGATGCAACAACTCATAGAACCCTTTTTTTTGTATGCGGGAAGCGAACCAACATTGGGTGTTCCCGGGAAACAGGTCGAGCAGGTTGCCTTTCATAGGTTCCAGGCTGTTTCTTACCAGCGTGAGGAAATCGCTTACCTCATCGTTCTCGTTGAGTAGTGTGAAGTCGGCTTTCAACTCGCCTGGAGTGAAATGGCCTTTCATGAAATATCGTGCTTTTCCCCAAGGTATGTTGTCACCTTGGAGGTTCTCCATTACGAAATCCAGCGGCAGTACATTCAGGCAAAACCATCCACGTATGTCGCAGTCGGTCTCTGTCGTCAGATGTTTGTATGCTTCGGTGGTCATGAAACTATTGTCGGGTTGCTGGCGCAACATCATTTGTACCGTTCCTTCTATTGTATCGGCATTGCCATTGTTGTTTTTCAGCACAATCAGGGTATTTTTGTCGAAAGCCAACAGCGTGTTGTCGTTCCACTTCATCCAACTGCACGTTCCGTCGTATTTAAGGCGGTCGTCATATTTGATTTTCAGGAATTGTTTAAGCATGAAACCACTGTTGAGTCGAGCCACGATTCCGGTCATCGCAGATTGGGGCATGGCGAAAATGAAGATTGGCGCATCGGTGGCCAATCCCCATTCGTCGGGCAACGTGCCAGCCTCGACAGCCACGACGGCGGCGGCATCGCGGGGAATGGCCGCGGCATAGTCGTTGGAGTTGGAACATCCCGAAAGGACAATCGAAACGACGATGAATATAAGGAG
>JAUNNV010000154.1:0-2991 GCA_030531335.1 Bacteroidales bacterium | reverse complement strand
TGGATTCTGATATTTAAGATTGATGATGTGCGTGGCTACCAAGGCCGCCGTCTCGGTTCGCAAACGGCTCTTTCCGAGGCTGACGGGCTTGAATCCGTTTTCAAGGGCAAAGGCCACTTCTTCGGTACTGAAGTCGCCTTCCGGGCCTATCAGCACCAAAGTCTTGCTGCCGATGCCTCTAATGTCCTTCAGTTGCAGCTTCTCTCCCTCGTTGCAGTGGGCAATGTATTTGTCTCCTTCAAAAGGCATTTGTACGAACTTTTGGAAACCTATCATATCGTTGAGCCGAGGTTTCACTGCTTTCAGCGACTGTTTCATTGCCGATACAAGTATTTTGTCTATTCGTTCGGTCTTGACGACACGTCGTTCGGAGTATCGGCAATCGAGGAAGGTCAGTTCATCCAATCCTATTTCGGTGGCCTTCTCGGCGAGCCATTCCATGCGGTCGATGTTCTTTGTCGGAGCCATTGCCAGGTGTATGTAGCCGTTCCAAGGTTTTTCCCAGGTTGTGGCATTTTGTATGGATACTTGACACCGCTTGTTGGCGGCTGCGGTGATCGAAGCTTGGAAGAACATTCCTTGCCCATCGGTCAAGGTCAGTTCGTCGCCCACTCCCAGTCGCAACACACGCAAGGCGTGGGCCGCCTCTTCCTCTGGGAGCTCGTTGCTCTTAGCAATGTCGGGCGTATAGAACAGGTGCATCAGGATTCCTTTTGGTGGTTGTAGTTGAACAATAACGCGAACAAGATGGTGACAGTCAAAGCATACGCCGCGAAGACATACCAAGCACTGGTCCAACCTACCAATCGGGCAAATACCTCATCGCTCGAATATACCAGTCGGTTCACCACCCATTGTGCTCCCAACATTCCGATGGTGGCTCCAAATCCGTTGGTCATCATCACGAAGATGCCTTGGGCACTGCTGCGAACACATTCATCGGTGTTCTTCTCGATGAACAATGTGCCGCTGATGTTGAAAAAGTCGAAGGCCACGCCATAGACTATCATGCTTAGAACGAACATCCATAATCCGCTGCCCGGATTGCCCAGCGCAAACAGGGAGAATCGAAGCACCCACGCTATCAAGGCTGTGATTATGACCCACTTGATGCCATAGCGACGCAGGAAAAAGGGGATGAGCAGGATACAAAACATTTCACTTATTTGTGAAAGCGATATGAGAATGTTTGTGTGATCCGACACAAAACTGTCGGCGTATGCTTCGATGCCATTGAAGGCGGTCGAAATGAATGTGTTGGCGTATCCGTTGGTTATCTGTAGGTTGATGCCTATCAGGATGCTGAAAATGAAGAATGTCCGCAGTTGTTTGTCGCGAAACAACGAGAAACTGTCGATTCCCAACACACTCGCCAAAGTCTTTCCTGATTTGTTTCCCGATACGGGGCAAGGAGGTAGGGTCAAGGCGAAGACTGTCAGGGCACCCCCCCATGCGGCACTTACGAAAAACTGTCGTGGGTCGTGTTGGCATCCCAACAAATCGACCATCCACATGGAGCAGATGAAGCCGAGCGTGCCGAATATCCTGATGGATGGAAATACTTTTACGGGATCCAGTCTCGCGATGCCCAGTGCATTGTACGAAACCGAGCAACCCAATGCCAGCGATGGCATAAAAAAGGCTGTGCCAAGTACGTAGAAAGGGAAAATCTGTTCGAAACGAATGTCTTGACCTTGTGTCATTCCTATCCACCCTGTGACACACATGAATATGGCCGACAAAAACTGGCAGATGCTTAAAA
The DNA here is from genome assembly GCA_030531335.1 of Bacteroidales bacterium. Taxonomy (GTDB): domain Bacteria; phylum Bacteroidota; class Bacteroidia; order Bacteroidales; family Bacteroidaceae; genus DCGR01. The sequence continues at coordinate 1,229 of JAUNNV010000154.1, read as the reverse complement.
GCCTCTGGGCTGCTATGTGTCTGTCGGCTATCACGCCCATTAGTGCGGGCATGAAGAGCGAAACAAATCCTTGTGCGGAGTAAAACCAGCCGATGTATTCGCCCAGTCCTGCTCTGTGCAGATACGACCCCATACTGGTAAGGTAGGCACCCCACACGGCAAAAAGCAAGAAATTCAATACCGACAACCTTAATCTGATGTTCATTCGCGAATTGTTGAATTGTCAATTGGTTTCAAAAAAGGGCTCCGCAAAGCCCCAAAATTCATAAACCTTTATCTAAACCGTGAAAATCATAGCGCAAAGATATGTGTTTTTTTCATGCTTGCAAAAAAAAAGCAACGAAACAAGCCAGTTGTCACGTTTTTCAATCAATACCTTCTTTTTTTTTTGTAATTGTCCGAAAAGAATTTTGTATATTCGCACATTCAAACCATTGTTGAACCTCAAGAAACGAAAAACGAAACATGATGAAACATTTGTCATTAGCCCTTATGATGACGCTTGTGGTGGGATTGACACAAGCTCAACCCCAAGTGTCGTCGATGGATACGCCCAAAGTATGGACAGGCAAGAAGTGGACACCCTTTGGCGACTCGCTGACCGAGCGAAACCTACGTACCGAGAAAGCCTACCACGATTATATTGCCGACTTTACGGGCATTACCATTCAGAATTGTGGCCGAAGTGGTACTGGTTATATGCGTAGTCACGAAAAGGGCGGAGCCTTCTTTCAACGGGTATCCTCCATTGACCCCTCTACCGACGTGATTACCATCTTTGGCAGTGGCAATGATTTGAACACACCTAAACTTGGCAATTTCGCTTCGTTTGAGGAAGCTTTGGGGCAAGTAACCGACAAGGACACAACAACCATTTGTGGCTGCATCAACCACACCATTACGCTCATCCAGCAGCAATTCCCCTTAATCCCACTTGGCATCGTCACTCCCACACCGTGGGTACGCTCCGAACCGTCCGTTCCGGGTAACAACATGGAGAAATACGTGGCGGCGATAATCGAAATATGCAAGTTGCGTGGAGTGCCATGCCTCGACCTCTACCATTGTTCCAACCTTCATCCATCGCAGGCTTCCTTCCGCGAAAAGGCTTATTCGAAGGACGAGGGAAACGGCGTGCATCCCGATGAGACAGGACATCGTATCATCGCGCCTCGATTCAAACAGTTTCTCGAAAGCCTCATTATGTTCTAAAATCCTAACAGTAAATA
>JAUNNV010000153.1 GCA_030531335.1 Bacteroidales bacterium | reverse complement strand
TTTACGATTCCTGTTGTCAACTTGGGTATTGATGGAGCTTTGTTGCTTTCGCAAAGGGGCGAGGGCGACTGCAAGCAGCAGGGTTTGGAAATCCCTGTCAATTTGAAACATACCATAGGCTTGGGTAATTTGGCCGGCTTGTATTTGGCTGCAGGTCCCGATTTCTATTTCAATTTCAAGGACGTGAAGGACTCGGCAGGACTGAAAAAGAAAGACGCGCAAGTGGGACTGAGCCTCGGAGCCGGCTTGAAGTTGCTGAACCACCTGCAGGTAGGGGTAAACTATCTGATTCCGCTAAGCAACAGCTATGACTGGAGTGACACGCTTTACACGTTTGCACCACTTGGTGACGGCGACAGTACAGGTGGAAACATTAAAACGAAAACATGGCAGGTTTCTGCCGCTTATATTTTCTGAAAGCAATGAAAAAGATTCAATTCTCGGTCGTCGCCATGCTTGCTGCGGTTTGTATGGCTTGTGGATCGAAGGTGACACTGAATGTCACTAACACGTTGCCTGTCGATAGGATGGGGGAGATGGTGGAATTTCCGGCATCGGAAATTGCACAAATAGGCGAGGAGTTCGTAATCTGTAATGCACAGGGCGAGGAAATACCGTATCAACTGACCCACGACGGCAAGTTGATTTTCAATGCCGATGTGGAGGCCAACGGTACGGCAACCTACACCGTTAGGAAAGGCAAACATGCGGAATGGGAAAATGTGGCTTGTGGCCGCCAGTATCCCGAACGCGATGATGACATGGCTTGGGAGAACGACCGTGTGGCTTTCCGTACATACGGGCCAGCCTTACAGGCTCGTGGCGAAAAAGGATTTGGCTTCGACCTCTTCCTGAAATATGCCTCCGAAGAACCTGTGTTGGAGGAGCTCTACGGCACAGCCCTCAACCCTGAAACCCATAAGAAAATGAAGGAGCTGCGCGAAGCCGGCAATAAGGCTGCCGCCGACAGCATCAGCCGCGCCATTTCGTACCACATTGACCATGGGAAAGGCATGGATTGCTTTGCCGTGGGCCCCACACTGGGTTGCTGCACACCCGCCTTGCTCGACAGCGCGGACAACATTGTCTATACTTGGTGCTACAACTCGTACGAAATACTCGACAACGGTCCGCTCCGTTTCACTATGAAACTCGTCTATGGCCCTATCAGCATCGATGGAAATGACAATGTCACCGAAACCCGCCTGATCAGCCTCGACAAAGGCTCGCAACTCAACAAGACAGTCGTGACTTTCGACAACTTGCAGAAGGAAGCAAAACTGGCTGTCGGCATCTCACTTCGAGAGGCCGACCCCGAGGAATATGTAATGGACGAACAAAAACGATTTATCTCATAAGAGGACCTTACGCAAAATCCAGTTGGAAACGATGGGAAAGTCTATCCAGGAGCACTCACGTTGCCCGCTTTCGAAGAAACCAGCGTTGCCATGTTCCCCGAGAAAATGGGAACAGCCATGGGACACGTCATGGGCGTACAGCGTTACAAGCCAGGAACAGCCTTCACCTACTATTGGGGCTATGGATGGACTAAATCGGGCTTTGCCAACCAAAAGGCATGGACCGACTATCTGACGGCTCGTCACGCCGCCCTGCAGTCGCCACTTCAGGTGAGCGTCGTAGCCGAGGAGTAACACAAATGAATGTCATGAACAAATCAATCTTGCCTTTTTTATTTTGCACATTGTTGTGTGGATGCAACAACAGTCATAACCTGACCATGCTTGTCGGCACATACACCGACACCGATAGCAAAGGCATTTACACCTTCACTTTCAACGAGGATAACGGAACCGCATCGGCCTTATCGACCACTGAGGTGAAGAACCCTTCGTTCCTGACGGTGACACCCGATAGGAAAATGGTGTATTCGGTGAGCGAACAGGCAGAAGGCTCGTCCGTGTCGGCTTTCGATTTCGACAAGACCGCGGGCGAACTCCATTTCCGAAACAGTCGGCCAACGAAAGGAAAGGGACCTTGCCATGTGACGTATGTGGGCAAGGACGTGGTGTCGGCCAACTACTCCTCGGGCACGATTTCGGTGTTCCCGATTGATGAAAAGGGTAATCTGCAAGAAGCCGTCTTGTTGCAATTCAAGGAAAGTGGTCCCGACTCCACACGTCAGGAGCAATCGCACCTTCATTCCACACAAGTTTCTCCCGACGGGAAATTCTTGTTTGCCATCGACTTGGGAGGCGACTATATTTACCGATTCCCTGTGACCGATGGAAAAGTGGCCGAATACGATGCCACTAAAATCAAGATGCCCCTCGGCTCAGGGCCGCGTCATTTCGACTTTTCAAGGGATCACCGTTTCATGTATGTCATCAACGAGCTCTCGGGCAGTGTGGTGGCATACGACTACAACAATGGCGACTTGAGGCAGATTCAGGAAATTCAGGCCGACACACTTTATGCACGTGGAAGTGCCGACATCCATTTTTCGCCCGATGGGAAATACCTGTATGCAAGCAATCGCTTGCAGGGCGATGGCATCGCCATTTTCAGGCAGAATGCGAACAGTGGACTGCTTGAAAAGGTTGGCTATCAGAACACAGCCATACATCCAAGAAACTTTGCGATAACACCCAATGGCAAATATGTGCTTGTGGCATGTCGCGACAACGATGTGGTTCAGGTGTTCGTTCGCAATGCCCAGACCGGACTTCTGTCCGACACTCATCAGGACATCAAGGTGCCTCGTGCCGTGTGCGTGATTTTGGTGAGATAAGACAGCACCGACATGCCACATAGATGACGATGCTCACGAGGATAATGCAAGCTCCCGAGGGAATGTTGAGCAGGTAGGAGGCGAAAAGCCCACCCAAACAACTCAAGAATCCTATCAGCGATCCGTAGATGATGATTCCTCGAAAGCTACGTACAAATAGGTTGGCCGTCATTTGCGGCAATGTAAGCAGCGAGATGACCAGCACAATCCCGACCATCCTGAGGGTTGCCACAATGGTCAGTGCGATGAGAATCATCAGGAAATACTCCAAGCGCAATACAGGCAGATGTTGTGCAAGCACATAATCACGGTCGAAGGCCGCATGGATGATTGTGTGGATGTTGCACACAAAATAAGTCACGACCACCACACAAAGGATGGCAAGCAGCCACAAGTCGGTGGTCGTGACCGTAAGTATGTTGCCAAACAGGTAGGTCGTGAGGTCGGGTGTGAAGCCCGGAGCCAGAAACGTGAAGACAATTCCCAATGCCATTCCCACCGTCCACACGGTGGCTATGGCGCTGTCCTCGCGCATGGCTTTCTGTTGGCTGAGCCACTGTACGCCACAAGCCGAGCAAACCGAGAACAAGGCTGCTCCGAGAATAGGTGGAAAACCAGCGAACAGACCTAATCCTATCCCGCCAAACGAAGCATGGGTAATGCCTCCGCTGATGAACACCAATCGGCGGGTTACGATGTAGGTGCCGACAAAACCACACCTCACACTTGCCAGCACACTTGCCAGAAGCGCATGTTGAAAAAAAGTATATTGAAGTATTTCCAAGGCGAATATGTTATTTAAGAACCTCTGATAATTAAGAATTAAGAATTTTGAATTTAGATTACTCGCTTCGCGAATTTTAGTTACACCACACATTTCATAATGTGTCTTTCTCTCTGCATTTGGTTGCAAAGGTACTAAATTATTTGGTTTCCCATGGAAAAGTGTTGGTAAGTTGTAGATTTCTTCTGCTCCAGCCAGCCACTTCCTCCTCGCGACAGGTCTGCATCACGTCCCAAAACTCCGCAAACACTTAGCAAGATGATTTGCTCGGCGTTTGCGGAGTTGTATATAATGGTTATTGAATAGTTATTTCAGTATTTCCAGCGACTGTGGCATCGCATTCATAACCAATGGGCATGACAGCTTTTGATCCACAAGGGAAAGGTAAGAGGGTAAAACAAAAAACCACGACTGATAGCGGTGTGCGATTTTTGCCTTCGATATAAACGTCTGACGATGTGAAGTTTACAACATCCCCTGACGGTAAGGTCACATAACGCAACTTAATCCCCAATCTTCCTTTGGTTCCAAAAGCGGTGGAACGCTTTGCTTCATACACCGACCCCCTTGCTATTGCTCCTGCTGGGATTGCAACGACATCACCAACTTTCACATCACGAGACACGCGAAAATCTATGGTTTCCCCTTCGTGTGTATTTGACGCTTTTACTTGCTTTATTGCTTCAAGAGGAACGATTGTACCAGATTTAATAGTGACTTTCTGAGCAAAAACGCTCATAGTAAATAACAAAGAAAAAGATGTCAATAAAAGTTTTTTCATTTTTTTGAATAGAATAAAGAGAAGGAACGCGAACTTTCCGACGCTTATCCTCCTCTTAGGTTACGGCCAAGCAACCTCAACAATAGATAAGTGCGAAGAAGTTCACGTTCCGAACGGAACGTGAACCAACCACCGCTTATTCTCATTGTTTGAAAATTGGCCGTATTCAAGAGGAGAGAACAAGAGCAGTTTGCTCAAGTATATGTTAAGTGTCGAACGGTTTCCGCATCATCCTCTGTGGTTGATAATTTGTTTAATTAGCACATTGGTGAAGTGGCTGCACGCATGGTGCACCGTTCTTCTGTTTCCTTTGGTAATGTCTGGTTCGTATCGTCGAAGCCAAAGCTACGACTAATGCATTTCGTTTTTAATTGTC
>JAUNNV010000152.1 GCA_030531335.1 Bacteroidales bacterium | reverse complement strand
GTCATTTCAAGCCATGAAACCATCATTTCAAGTCATGAAAAGACCAATCTATGGGAATGCTTCTGTTTGACCTGCCCAATACGAAATTCCCACCTTGCCGGCCGTTCCATACTTGCTGACACGCATCAACTCCCTCTTATCCACACGCACCTTTCCACGGACGAATTCAGGAATGTTGTACGAAAGGAGTAGATGGTCGTAGAAATCGGGGGCGGCTTGCGGAAGCTCAAAAGGTTTCGCCGGCTTGCCGTCGGGCGACAAGTGGCAGATGTAAGGCCGCGTGTAGAGTCCATCGTCGCGGCGACTGCTGAACACGAACCATCGGCTGTTGCTGCTCCACGAATGATAGCTTTCCGCTTCATGGCTATTGACATCCTCCATGTCGTTGGTCGCGCCAGTGGAAAGGTCTATCATGCGCAAATCGGCATCGCGATGCCAGATGGAGAAATTGCCGTATGCGGATACCGTGAAAAGCAGCCGCCGACCATCGGGCGATACACGGGGGAAATGGGCACTCAGTTTCTCATGGGGGGCGTCGAACAGGGTATCCACCTCGGTACCGAACGTGCCGTGAGCGGCATCAAATGGGATGCCTACCAGACTGTATCTCACTTGGTCATACTCCTCGGGCATCGACCGTGCTTCGGCCGAACAGAAATAAAGCGTCTGGCCGTCGGGGGAGAAGGTGGGGAAGGTCTCAAACCTATTGGCCGACATCAGGAGGCTGTCGGTGAGCACCTCGTGGCGTTCCACGTCATATACAATCACGTCCGAAGCCTGGTCGAACACCTCAATGCGGTTGGTGTCGGAAAAATGGTAATCCTGCTTAATGTCGTTGGTCGAAAAGGCCACATATCGGCCGGAAGGATGCCAGGAGGGATAGACAAAGGCCGAGATCGTCTTGTCGGTCTTTGTATCGAGCTTCTCGATGCGGCCTTGCTGGATGAGGTAGGTACCTCCGTGCGTGGAACGTTGATGGAAGAGCATCCTGTCGGGATCCTGCATACAAAACGAGTGACAGTTCATGCAGTTGTTGTTCATCAGCCGGTTGGTAAGGAAAGCTTCCTCCTCGAAATTTTCAAGACAACGCTCGTAGATACCCATTTCGCCCCACATCCGATAAGCCGGAGGGATGAGGCGATAAGCCATGTAGGTGTCGATGCTGTCGGCCGACACATGGATGGCAAAAGGCGCGTAGCGTTTCCACTGTCCTTGCACGAGTTGGTAGAGCGTCACCAGCAACGAATCGCCCTGCGCCTCCGACAGTAGCCTTCGCCACTTCCTCTGGGGAATCCGAAACGAACCGTCGGCGGATGACAGCCGAAACCTGCCTTCCTCCTTTCCTGCACAGGCAAACACGGCGATTGCCTCGGCTGTGGTGTCCGTCCGGAAGTTCAGAGGGGCGATGTTGCAAGGAACCGTCACTCCGCAATAGTCGGGGAAGATGACTGGTTGGCTGTTCACGGCTTCGGCTTGCGGAAGTTGGCGGTTGCATCCCCAACAAGCCAGTGCGACGATGGCTGTTGTCAGTATCTGGATTGTATGTCTCATTGTTTCTTTCGGTTATAATAATAAAACCAATAGGTGTCACCATAAAGGCGTTGCATGGATTCGAGCGATCGTCCCTGTTTCAGGTCCTTGGAAAACGCGAGGAAGCGTTTCACCGTTTCCGTGGCTACAGGAAGGGGACGAGATAGTGGTTGGTCGGTTTTCGACACAAGTATGGCAGCCTCTTGAAAATGTCGGGGCAAGGATTCCCAGTCGGGGCTTTCGATCAAATGGAACAGCAGACCACGAAACTTGTCCAGCTCGCGTGCCAACAGATACGAGCAACCCAGGTATTCGGTGGCGATGCGGTTGACAGGACGTTCAGCGACATGCCTCATCCAAAGCGAATCGACCGACATCAGGCTGAACAACGAATCCGACTGGCCGACGTGGATTGAATCCATCGGATGCGATGGATTGTCTCGGCTCGTCGGAAAGTCGGCACTCCACTTCCGATAATGCGGCATCTGCCCAAGCAGCTTCAGATAACGTCGCACCAACAAGGAGTCGCCACGCCTCTGTGCATTGTGGGCAAGCAACTGAATGGCCGCCGGGTGTCCGCCATGCCTTGAGGTGCTCTGCAATTCAAAGGCATAGCTTTCGGCTATGGTGTGGTCGCCGATGGCCTGATGTATCTCACATAGCACAGTGCTTGAGAATGTGGTCTTGTCCCATGCCGACAAAAGTCCTTGCAGTCCTGCCTGTGGATAGCGGAACATGTTTTCGGCCAGTTGCCCTGTCTTGGCCAACGCCAAGTTCTGCAAGTTCAGTTCCAGAAGGTTCTGGGGCACGACATCCTGAAACGAGGCAAGCAACTCGTCGTAGCGTGCATGTTGTTCCAGATACCACAAGCGGTGGGTGTGTTCATCGCGAAGCGTGAGAGGGTTCAGCAGATAGCACACAACCTCCACACCCACTGCCACCACATACAGTCCACCGACAACATATTGCCCCCAATTCCTATTGTCGGCCAACAAGGTGCAGGCAAAGGCCACAAGTGCGGCTCCGGCCAACCAACACGAAAACCTCAGCCAAACATAGCAATAGAGCGATGTCGGCGCGAACTGCGATGTCTGGTAACGGAACGAATAGATGCCGTCGGTGAGTGGTAGTTGCAACAGCTGCGTGACTCCAAACCAAGCCAACGCGACACTCAGCACACACACGCCTACCAGTATGGGCCATTCGCGGCGATTGCCCAACAATCCCAGCGTAAGCGACAACACGCCAAAAACGGCCACCGCCTGCCCCACCATCCAAAACAACAACACGGCGCACAGTGCCGACACCACACACCGCGCCATGCGTGCTTGCTGGCGAAGCGTCACGTCCAACGCCACCAATACCAACAACAGGGCAACGGTTCCATCCACACGGTAGATGGACAGGGTGTGTGCATACAACAAATAGAGGGTGGGCAACAGGGTAGCCAAATATGAAAAAGCACCTTTTGCGAAAGTGCGGAATATTCGAAAACAGATTATGCCAGTGGCAAACACCAGCAGTGTGTGTGTGGCAAGCGCCACGAAGGGGAGGAAGAACCATTGCGTGAGCCAACGGCTTACATATTGGCAAAGGCCTTCGGGATGGGCGACACTTTGTAGCAACCCGTCGAGCGAAGGTATGAACAACTGACCGCCTTCCTGCAAGCAGAAGGTATAGGTGGCAAAGAAGTGGAAATAGGTGGTGACACCCGAAAGGAGGAGAATCCAGAACAGGATGATAGGGAGGTTTTTCTCCAGCGTTTTCATTTGATTCGGTTAGGGATGGAATTGGTTGGGGAAAAAATCGAGTGGGGAAGCCGAAGCTTCCCCATTCGTGCAGCGGAGGTTATCAATAACCTGGGTTTTGTTCAATCTTGTTGTTGGCGTTGATGGTGGAATAGTGTATTGGGAATCGGTTGAGATTCTTGTTGTTGGTAGCCTTGTGGTCCCACCAGTCTTCCGTCACGTAGGCATCCCAACGCACCAGGTCGATGCGGCGGCGCGACTCGCCGATGAATTCCATCATCCATTCGTCGAGCATACGATACTTGTCGAGGTTGGCTTCCGTCACAGGATCCGGATCCTCACCTTCGAAGTAGCGTTTGCGTACTGTGTTGATGAGCTGTGCGGCACCGGCCTTGTCGCCAGTACGCATCTTACACTCGGCCAGCGTGTAGTAGGCTTCGGCCAAGCGGATTACAGGGATGTTGGGTTCGCCATAAAGAACCTTGTCGGTGATGTCGGGACGTGGTCCGCGCTTCACCAGGCGTACACACGAGTTCTCCTCGGCATGACCGACATCCGACAATGCGGTCACCTCCTCAAGGGTCATCGAGCCATCTATGTACTTGCTCATGTAGGCGCACTGGTCAACAACAGGCATTGGCTTGCCTTGCCATTGTCCGCGTGCGTATTCACGGCTACCCGTACAGATCCATTCGGGGTGCAAGGGGTTCTGCAGCTCACCCACGATGAACATGCCATGATACTTTCCGCCACCTTCATAAACGTAGTTCTGCTTGCGGACATCGAGGTCGTTGAACTTCTGGTAAGGACCCGAAAGCTTGAAAGTATATTTCTCGCCGGCAGGGTTAAGACCCGGCTGGATGCCGAAACCGTTGTTCGAGCCCGAATCGTCCAAACCGCCCAGGTAGTTCTTGTAGTTGTAGGGAACAGTCCAGCCCCATGTGAAGTAACCGCTGTTGTTCAGCTTGGTGGCCGAGCTTGGCAAGTTCCAGATGATTTCGTTCGAGCTCTTGTTGTCGAAGCCGAAGGTCTTGGTCCAATCCTCGTCGAGGCTGTACTTGCCATACTTGCCGTTGATGACATCCTGACAGAGTGCGGCAGCCTCGTTCCACATTTCCTTGCCGATGTACGACTTGGCGTTGAAGTAAAGGCGGGCCTGCAGCATGATGGCTGCAGCCTGGCTGATTGTGCCTGTTTCCTCGGCTCCCAACGTCTGCTTGGGCTGCAACTTGGGAATGGCCACCTTCAGCAGTGAGTCGATGTGATTGAAGGTCTCCTGATCGGTGGAACGACCCACCACCTCGTCCTCGGTCGATCTGTAGATGGTACAGCCTCCGAAGAGGTCGAGGCCGCGCAAGTCGAAGTCGGCGACAAGCGCGTTCATCTGCTGCAACATGTCTTCGCGCTCGACATC
>JAUNNV010000151.1 GCA_030531335.1 Bacteroidales bacterium | reverse complement strand
GGAGTTGGCAGCCTGGGTGAAATCAGGAGCCATGTCGGTGACAAAATACAAGCCAAAGATGAGAGCGACCAAGCCAATGACGAATGTCTTGACCACGTTGCCCTTTGTGATAGGCAGCACCAATGGGAACAAATAGAACATGCCGGCCAACGAAGCCAAAGGCAAGAACTGGTTTCCAGGAAGTACCACGGCCAAGAACAACACCGTAGGAATAAGCAATAGCGACACTACCAGCGTTGTGGGATGACCGATAACCAACGCGGGACTCATACCAATATGTACTTTCTTACCATTGAATTTCTTCTCGACCAATGTCTTTGTCTTTTCCGAAATCGGCATCAAGCCATCGATAAAGAGTTTGGTAATGCGCGGAATCAATTCCATCACAGCACCCATGGTGACACCCAACGCCAAAATGCCTTTTACATCCTTTTGTGCCAACCAACCAATGAGGCAGCCTACAATGACACCCAACACGAGCGGTTCACCCAACACACCGAATTTCTTTTTCAAGCCCTCGGCATCAATGTCGAGCTTGCTGAATCCCGGTATCAAATCCAACAGTTTGTTGATGACCAAGGCAAACGGAGTAAAACTCTGGCAGAAAGGCTGCGGAATGCTGATACCATCCAAATTGTCATAATACTTCTGGAACTTTTCGGCTGTAAGGTCGGCCATGACCAACGTGATGATGTAGCACACAATGGCGGCAAAATATCCCCACAACAGGCTCTCGCCCATTACAAAATAAGCAACGGCACCAATGAAGGCAAAATGCCAATAGTTCCAAAGATCAATATTGACTGTACGTGTGGTCTTTGTAATAAGCATCAAGAAGTTCACGCCCAAACAAATTGGGATAATCAAGGCACCGACAGCGGTGTTGTAAGCCACAGAAGCGGCTGCGGGCCATCCCATGTCGAAGACATTAAGTTGCAGGTCATAAATCTCGGCAATGTTCTTCAAAGGACCGTTGAAGTTGTTGGTCAATAAGGCGGTAACGATTCCCAAACCTACAAAACCGACACCTACATACAAGCCCGACTTAAGTGATTTCCCGAACTTCAACCCGATACACAAGCCGATAATTGTAAAAAGAATTGGCATCATGACGCTGGCGCCAAGACTGATGATGTAACTAAATACTGCTTCCATTTGATTGTATGTTTTTAAAAATTGGCCAAATGTACTGAGAATAAATGAAAATCGCAAATAAAGAGTCGTTTTTTTCGATATGCCAACATGCCACGTCAATCCAATACGAATTGAACTTCCTTAAAGGCAAAACGACGTGGTGCGCCACATCTTGATTGCAAGATGAGATGCCCGTCTGGCTCGACATCAACAATCCTGCCCTCAAACACGCCTTGTGCATCACGATAAGCATAGTAGCCATCACTACGATACAGAGCTGACAAATAGGCTACATGCACATTTTGAGGTGCTGCATAAAACTTGCGGAACGACTCTAATATTTTAGAAAGAATCATTTCCCGATCAGTGTCCCTGCCTATAATTTGTTTCAACGATACAGGATTGGGTGCATCCGAGCGAAACACGTCCTGATTGACATTCAACCCCACACCCACCACGCACTTGCTGATGTGGGAACCGCACAGTTCGTTTTCGATGAGTATGCCACAAATTTTTTGGTCGTGCCAATAGATGTCATTCGGCCACTTGATGCTAATCCCGTCGGTATAAGTCAGCAGCGTGTCGCGGATGGCCAACGAAATCATTTCGGAAATGACGAATTGCTCTGATGCAGGCACCGACACCGGATGGAGCAGGAAACTGAAGGTAAGGTTCTTGTTCCGTTCCGACTCCCATGTGTTCCCTATTTGCCCTTTTCCCTTTGTTTGGTATTCCGCCCAAAGGGTATAGAGCTCAGGCAAAACGGACAAACGCGACAACCGATTGAGGCGGTCGTTGGTGGAGTCTATCTCCTGTTCGCGATGTATGAGCGACGATACATTCATAGCATGTGTGGGTCAAAGGCATTCTCTATATGCTGTAGTTGGAAAGGAGGTTGTAATCCTACTAATGAAATGACATCAAAACGCACATGACGATGCCAATTGAACAGACGTGTATATGAATTGGCGGCAGCCATCAAGTATTGCATCTTTCTCCTATCCACAGCCTCGAAGGGCTGTCCATAAAGCGCGGATCTACGGGTCTTCACCTCTACAAACACCAGTATGCCGTCCTTTTCAGCCACGATATCTATCTCCTTACCCGAAAACGACTTCCAATTACAATGACGAACCATGTATCCGCTGTCTTCCAGATATTGCGCCGCGAATGCTTCGCCCTGGAGGCCTAACTCATTGTGAGATGCCATATCCTACGTTTTATTCCAAAATAATTGCAAAAGTACGCAAATTCAATTATTTTTGCAAGACAAAACACTACACATGGCACAAAAAGGCAAAAAAGCAAATCGGACAATCCAACTTGCCACGACTTTTACGGAAGAGGAGATGACGTTTGTCAACAACTACCTACGCAAATATAAAATCACTAATCGTTCACGCTGGATGCGCGAAACTTTGCTTGCCTTCATCCATCGCAATTTAGAAGATGACTACCCCACCTTGTTCAACGAACACGACATGCGCCGCTAATACGACCGACGACATCCGCTTCATGCGGCAGGCCTTGGTCGAAGCGGAAGCAGCCTACTCCCACGGCGAGATTCCGGTTGGGGCTGTCATCGTATGCCAAAACAGAATCATAGCACGTGCCCATAACCTCACCCAACTGCTCAACGACGTGACAGCCCATGCGGAGATGCAAGCCATCACATCGGCCGCGAACCACATCGGAGGGAAATACCTGAACGATTGCACCCTTTACGTCACTTTGGAACCATGCGTGATGTGTGCCGGTGCCATTGCTTGGGCTCAGATGGGCAGATTGGTGTTTGGCGCTTCAGACCCCAAAAGAGGCTATCGGTTGTTTGCCCCAGAGGCCTTGCATCCAAAGACGACAGTCACATCCGGAGTATTGGCCGACGACTGCACGAAACTGATGAAAAGTTTTTTTTCGACGAAGCGATAGGGCATGTTCTTATGTAGGCATTCAATCGCTTCGGGCACTCAAACCCGCAACTCGCGTCCCGGCCTCTAACTTTTTTTTACAGGCCACTAATTGAATTAAGAATTAAGAAGGCGCAACCGACAAACCCTGTCGGTGATTGACTGGAAGGTGTAGTGTGGAGGGATTCCACTGACAGGTTTAAGGAATATTCGGTCAATCAACATCAGTGATAACGAGTAACAGTCAATAACAATCAGTTTTAACGTGAGTCCGACGAATTTGTTTAGGACAGAGGAAGTTGATTGTCAATAACTTTAACGATGTTGATTGATGGTTTCTTGGGAAAGAAGCAGTAGGCAGCAATGGCCGAGAGCAGGTTGACGGCAAATCCTGGCAGACTTCTGTGCCTTGAGTGTTCTACCTGCGCGATGTTCTTGAGTTCGTCGTTCACCGTCTCAATAATTGCTCTCTTACGCCTATTTTTCCATCATACGGTTAAAAACTTTGCAAAACTCATCTGCCATAAAGAAAATTTCCGTAACTTTGCTTTCGGTGAATAGCGATTATTGTTTGTGTTTCTTTTTGTTTTAGCGCTATAAAGGCACAACTTTTTTTCGCTAATCACTAAATTTATAAGTAGTTATGTTTTATCGAACTCACGTCAACTTAGCCATTTATTAACCATAAACATAGAATCCATTATGAACCGCAAGTATTTCATTGGAGTCGGTGCAATCATAGCATTGGTTGCCCTTTGCTCATTTCAATTCTCTTCAACTCCAATCAAATCAGTAAAAAGTGCTGACGAATTGCTCAAAATCGTGGAAGATATTCCTACGGCTCAAGCATTCCTCAGCGACCCTGTGCCAGAGGAAGACCTGCAACGCATAGTCAATGCAGGAGTGAATGCACCAAGTGCCATGAACCGGCAGCCTTGGCATTTTACCGTTATCAACAATGCCGAGACCATCAAACAACTTGCAGATGCCCAGAAAGAAGGGATGAAGGGTATGAAGTTTCCTCCACGTCCTTCGGCTGACGGCAAGGCACCAGGTAATCCTCCCATGCCACCAATGGGAGGTAATCGTCCAAAGATGCCAGGTGGCAATGGTCCCAAGTCAGGTTTGGGAGATTCACCTGTAGTGATACTCATATCATGCAAGGAAGGAAGTGAGTTCGATGCAGGTCTTGCCTGCGAGTGCATGAACGATATGGCAAACATGCTTGGCTATGGAACAAAGATTGCAAGTTCGGTGACAATGCTCTTCAATGGTGACAAGAAGGCAGAGTACGATAAACAGTTCCAGATTCCAGATGGTCAGAACATCGTTGCGGCTATCCTCATTGGAAAGCTCAATACAGAAGCCTACGATGCCGTAACATCTGCAACTCCACGTAATTCGAAGGAGCAAGTGGTAACTTTTGTGAAATAAAACGTTTCGTATCTCTCAATAGATACAGATAGACGATGGGAAGGCTTTTGGCGGACATGAGCCTCGAAGAGTTGTGGCAACTGTTTCCAATTATCCTGACAGGACATCAGGATTGTTGGAAGGAATGGTATGACGAGGAAGAGCAGTTCCTGAGTTCAAGACTTCCGAGTCCATGCAAGATTCATCATATAGGCAGTACGTCCATAGATTCTATTTGGGCAAAACCGATAG
>JAUNNV010000027.1 GCA_030531335.1 Bacteroidales bacterium | reverse complement strand
CGTATCGACTACCGAAGCTCCATCTTCCTCGATGGGACTGAAATCGTCGGCCCATTTTAAGTTCTTGGCGTTCATGATGCCTTGCTTGGTGAAGAGCATCCCATTGCGGCCATTGCGGGTGGGCATGACACAGTCGAACATATCGACCCCTCGCTCAATACCCTCCAATATGTTAATAGGTGTACCCACTCCCATCAGATAGCGTGGCTTGTCGGTGGGGAGAATGGCATTGACCACCTCTATCATTTCGTACATTGTGTCGGTGGGCTCGCCTACGGCCAAGCCTCCGATGGCATAGCCGTCTGCTTCGTGGGATGCCGCGAACTCAGCCGACCTCACACGCAAGTCGCGATATACGCAACCTTGCACAATGGGAAACAACGATTGCTGATAGCCATACATGGGGGAGGTTTCCCGAAAGCGCTTCCAACAGCGGTCTTGCCACCGATGGGTCAGTTCCATCGATTTTCGTGCATATTGATAGTCGGCGGTTCCTGGCGTACATTCGTCGAATGCCATCATGATGTCGGCACCTATGGATCGCTCTATATCGATTACCCGTTCTGGGGTGAACAGATGTTTGCTTCCGTCGATGTGCGAGCGGAACTCCACGCCTTCCTCCCTCAACTTGCGGATGCCGCTCAACGAGAACACCTGAAAGCCGCCACTGTCGGTGAGCATCGGACGGTCGAAGCCGTTGAAACGATGCAGGCCACCAGCACGCCGAATGATGTCAAGTCCAGGACGCAGATACAGGTGGTAGGTGTTGCCCAAGATGATTTGTGCCTTCACATCGTCCTTCAGTTCGTACAGATGGACCCCCTTCACACTCCCCTGAGTGCCTACTGGCATGAATATGGGAGTCTCGATGGCACCATGGTCGGTAGATATGAGTCCGGCACGTGCGCCCGACGCGGAATCGGTATGGATGAGTTCGAACTTCATTCCCAGTTGAGCGACAAGTCGAGCACTTCCTTTATGTCATCGACATAGTGAAAGGTTATGCCGGTAAGATAGTGGGCAGGTATCTCATCGATGTTCTTCTTGTTTTCCGAACAGAGAATGATTTCCTTGATGCCAGAACGTTTGGCCGCCAGTATTTTCTCGCGTATGCCACCCACCGGGAGCACCTTGCCCCGCAGGGTGATTTCGCCAGTCATGGCGAGGAACGGACGCACCTTCTTTTGCGTCAGTGCCGAAGCCAACGAAGTGACCATGGTGACACCAGCCGAAGGCCCGTCCTTCGGGATGGCTCCCTCGGGCACATGGATGTGGATGTTCCAATGGTCGAACACGTCGTCGGCAAGTCCGAGCAACTGCGGATGGGCCTTCAGATACTCCAATGCCAGCATGGCCGACTCCTTCATGACATCGCCCAAGTTGCCGGTAAGCGTGAGCTTCTCGCCCTTGCCCTTGCTCAGGCTGGTCTCGACAAAGAGGATTTCGCCACCCACGGCAGTCCAGGCCAGTCCCGTCACCACGCCGGCGTATTCGTTGCCTTGGTATTTGTCGCGGGTATATTCCGCCACGCCCAAGTATTTCCTCACCCGTTCGGGAGTGATGTTGACAAGCGTTGCCTCATCAGTGCGTGCGTTGGCCAAGGCTATCTGACGGATGATCTTGTTTATCTTCTTTTCCAACTCGCGCACACCGCTTTCGCGCGTGTAGTTCTCGACGATGAGTTCTATCGAGTTCTTGTTGAACTTCACCATCGACTTGTCGAATCCCGTATTATCCAGTTCCTTCGGAATCAAGTGTCGCTTGGCTATCTCCAATTTTTCTTCGGTGATGTATCCGCTCACCTCAATGAGTTCCATTCGGTCGAGCAAGGCTGTAGGAATCGTGCTCAAGTTGTTGGCCGTAGCAATGAACATCACCTTCGACAGGTCGTAATCCACATCGAGGTAATTGTCATGGAAAGCGGAATTCTGTTCGGGGTCGAGCACTTCGAGCATAGCCGAAGCCGGGTCTCCCCTCCCATCGGTGGCCAGCTTGTCTATTTCATCCAGAATGATGACCGGATTGCCGGCACCAGCCTTGAGCATACTGCTGATGATGCGTCCGGGCATGGCACCGATGTAGGTGCGCCGATGGCCGCGAATCTCCGCCTCGTCGTGCACTCCACCCAACGACATGCGTACATATTTTCGTTTCAAAGCCTTGGCCACCGATTTTCCCAACGATGTCTTGCCCACTCCCGGAGGACCATACAGACAGATGATGGGAGCCTTCAGGTCGCCCTTCTGGCGCAACACGGCCAGATACTCCAGGATGCGTTCCTTCACCTTTTCCAATCCATAATGGTCGGCGTTCAGAACCCGCTCTGCATAACGGATGTCGTGATTGTCCTCGGTATAGACATTCCAAGGCAAGTTGACCATGGTCTGCAGATAGTTGAGTTGTAGCGAATAGTCGGGGCTTTGCGAATTGAAGCGTTGTAGCTTTTCCAACTCTTTCGTGAAATGGTCGTTCACTGCTTCCGACCATTGCTTCTGGGCGGCCTTGCTTTTCAACTCGGCATATTCCGACTCTTCGGAATCACCCAGTTCGCTTTGGATGTTCTTTAGTTGCTGATGAAGGAAATATTCGCGTTGCTGCTTGTTCAGGTCTTCGTGCGTCTGCTTGTTGATGCGAAGCTTGATGTCGGTGAGTTGTTGCTCACGGTTCAGGATGGCGATAAGCTTGTAAAGCTTGTCCTTCAGTGTGTCCATACGCAACAGTTCTATCTTCTCGGCTATCGGGAAGGGGAAATGGCTTGCTACAAACGACACGATCACCTCCGGGGCGTTGATGGCCCTTACGGCAAAGGCCGAGTCGGGGGGCAGCTCGTCGCTTGTGTTGACAAAGTGCAAGGTGGCGTCGCGGAACGATTCGTACAAGGCCCTGAATTCGGGCGTTTTCTCCACCCTCATATTCTCGTCCAAGGGTGCCACCATTCCTTTTAGGAACGGCGATGTCTTGGTTAGTTTCTTCAATTCGACCTTTACGCCCACCGATTGCATGACGACGGTCACCGATTCGTCGTTGAGCTCGAATATCTTGACCACTCGGGCCATCACTCCCGTGTGATAAAGGTCGTTGTATTTCGGTTCCTCTGTTTCGTCGCTCACTTGAGTGAACACGGCCACCAACAAACCCTTTCTTTGGGCACTCCTAATCATCTGCAAGGTGCTCTTTCGTCCGATGCTGATAGGAAGCACCACCATCGGAAACATCACCATGTTGCGCAAAGGCATCACCATCATTTCCTTTTCAAAGTCGATGACTCCTTTCATTGGCTTCATCGGCTCGGTAGGAATCTCCACAATGGCATGTAGCGAATCCTTTGTGTCGCCTGTGTCATCCCAATCGTCTAAATAATCTTTCCTCATATATTCTTCAATAGAATCTCCAATGATGTGTAAAAAAACGGATTCAGGTCGCGAAATTACAAAAAGTTTGCCATATTCTTGTACCCGACACCAACAATTTTCGCCTGTACGCCGGATTGACTACGAGATAAAGCCTAATGAATGGATCTTTCTTCGCAGTTTGTCTGTCAGTACGTCGTAAGTATCCTGCAATGCGGTGAAATCGACCCTTTGCTGACCTGTCGCCTGACGTTCCCTCAGGGCATTACGTACCTGATACCAACCAACATCCTGTTTGCCAAGTTTATACTTCTCGCGCACCCTTCGTTCGTCCGTATAGTTAAAGTATTGCCGCCAGAGTATTCTTCCCTCGACCATTACACTTGTAGCCTCCGGGCTCAATGATTTGTCAGCAAGGTAATCCACCATGAAGGTTGACTCGAAACGCGAACTGGCATCCAGTTCCTCTTCTGTGAATGGGATGAAGTGGTTGACGATGTTCCAATCCTGGCCACGCCATTTCAGGTTGCTGGCGGAGGCGGTTCCATTGCTGTTGCTAAAAAGCATCCACACGAGGCAGTCGGTCTTGAATTCGTTCGTAAGTTCACCTGTTGGCATCAAGAACTGATCCCTATCGTTCACCCATGTGGCAGGCTCTATCAGGCGCACTGTAAACACTATGGCAACTTGCCACAAGTTTTCTGCCGTCACCCATAATGCTCCTGCGCTGCAATAGCCAGAAGACAAGAGAGCTGTGCCTTTCTGATTTTGATAATCATTGCCTTTTGTCATAAAGCTTGCAATGGCTTCTTCCGGCATTACCATGCCTCGCACATCCTTTGTGCTGTCAGTAGGATTGATGGCACTCTTCAGGGGAATAGACGGTACTCCACCCTTGCTCTTGAGGCGTACTATCCACTTGTTGAGATATTGATCTTCAGATAGTGGGAAGAACTTCTTTTGACCGATAGGTTTCATCTTCTTGTCAAAGATATCCACCATGATCTCGCCAATACGGTGCTGGTCATTATTCTTGTCATTGTGAGTCTTCCAAATCAGGAAACCGATTGGGAAGTTGCCCTTCAATCCATCAAAAGCCTTGCTGTGGACGATGTAACCGCCCAGATACTCCGCTCTCCATTTATCCCTGAACGTACGGAAGTTGTCAGCATTCACATACTTGAGTTTGCTAAACATTGCAATTACTGCATTTGGTATTTCCTTCGAGATTCGATACAGGAATTGCACGAAGAGTTCGCGTTTAGCGTATGCATACCCTTCAGCCTCCATCAGTCGTGAGATAGCTGTACCAGATACGCCTTGTTTTGCCTCAGCATCCTCCACATTTGAACCATTGGTAGTATTGTCGGCATTCATGGCCTCTGCATAAGGTGGATTGATGAGCACAAGGATTTTCTTCTTGGTTGCAATAGCATTACGTAGTTCTTGAGGCAACTTGTTTGTCAAGGCATAGTCGATAGTTCCGTCCTCTGTCACATCGTCATTCAAATAGTCATACTGAAACCTTTCTGCAACACGGCAAGTCTTGGTAGCCTTCATCACATCTACATCCACTTGATTGAGCGTACTCATGAACAACTTGCGGTGGTTGGAATGCTTAGTTTCCAAGTTTCCAACGCCACAGCACATATCCCATACAAGATAATCCTTCTGCCAGGTGCTTCCAAGTGCCTGGTCAAGGTAGTCGTATGCCTTGTCCACTGCAAAAAGCGGTGTGTAGAAATCACCATTGAAGGCTCTCTCGTTTGTGGGAATCAAACTGTCTCTACGCTCCAATAGATAGTTCCTATATTCTTCCCTTGGTGGGCGGTCGTAGATGTTCCAGAAGTGTCTGTATCCTTCCTTATTGCCTAATTCGTACAACTTACCATTTATTATGAATGCAGGATTTCCGCCTTTGAAAATAAGTTCCGCTGGCAGGTTTTCATGCGTACTACGAGTTCCGTCACTCATGATGTCGGCATAGAACAACTGGTCGTATTTGTTTTCTTCAACTTCCAATATTTCACGACCAATCATTTCTACCCACTTATCGAAGACCTGCTTCAGGTTATTCGGCGTTATCTGAGTTCTTATCAAGCTTCCCTCTTTGATGGCAGATTTAATCATCTGGATGAATTCTGCCTCGTGAGTCTTGATGTTAAACGAAATGAAATAAGTGCCAAGATACTGCGAAACAGCATCAAGTGCTTCTTGCGAATAATTGCTGGCGGATTTACCCCAATTAATGTCTTTCCTGTTAATAAGGAACATGGCATCTTCTGTACGCATGATTGCCGCCTTCCGGGTGTCAATGACGCACAGGAATGGCGGTACATATTCATCAGCCTTTGTTGCTTGCTTAACGTAATGCAAGAGTTGAGTAAACATCTCGTAGGTGGTATGACAGTAGCCTTCCTTTGCCTCAAACCAGATCTCCTTGGTTTGAATATCTACAAGGTTTTTATTGTATCTTGTGAGTCCTAAAGCTTTTATGTAAGCATCCTTGACATCCTCTTCCGATGTTATGTTTTTTTTATCTTGTAATTTTTCGTATAATGTCATAAGGCAACAAAAGTTTTCCGCTTGTGGCTTTCAACATGATAAAACCTGATATTTGTCTCTTTGAATCAATCACTATCGACATTTTCCCATTTTGCCATAATATTGTATAATTCTGGTGCAAATGTATTATTTTCTCATGAGAGAAACGAAGGAGTCTCTGTAAAACTTATTGTTGTGTTTGCATTTATAGTCTGATGACACTTAAATCCGTTCGTTATTCCATTCCGTTTGTTCATGGATACCTATTTTTCACACGAGTTCGCTTTTATGACAACGATGGAGGCCTCACCAATTATATGGGCTTGTACATGTAGATGATGGCATTATTGCACAAAGTCTTTGTAGGGTAGGGGACAACTTGATGTCGTGCTCTCGAAAACTATAAACGCCGCCGCCGATTGTATAAACGCCATCGGCGGTTACACATTTCCAGCACCAATCTTTTTAATGACATTAGCTGGAACCAGACCTAATGGCCACAATTCCGTAATTAGATTGCGTGAATCTCTTAGTCTTGGTTGTCTCATAATAAACTTACTATTTTATTCGCAACAGATCTGATCATAGGAACCGCTACGGAATTTCCTGTTTGTCTGCGAATTTCCGCATGTGACACAACGATGTTGTATTTGTCTGGGAATCCTTGAAATCTAAGCAACTCTCTTGATGATGGACGCCGATACCCATTAATCAGCAGGTAATTATAAGATGCCCCTGTTCTTAAGGCGCAAGCGTATGGAAGTACTGAAATGTTTCCGCTCTTGTTCTCATGCCAAACAGATGGGTAAAACACATTTTCTCCGAAATTGCTTGTATATGTCTTTTGGGCAGCTTTGTCCCATTCTGATGAGAATACGCACTTGCCATTAAGTTCGGTAAATGGAATTCTTATACCACCTATGCCTGCAAACAAGTCGATGAACGTAAATGAAGGCTTTTCCGGCTCGGGAAACGGCACATCAAACAAATCGATGAACAAACTCGATTGGAAGGGATTTTCACAAACCATGTGCGTATGTTCATCTGAGGCATCAGGTTCGATGGAATGAATATAGTCCTTGATATATTCGACTGCTATTCTCCTGTCATCTACCGAGAGTAAATCGGTGTTGTGAAGATAGTGTGAAATCATGGCCATTCGATGAGATTCAGACTCTTCTCCGTAAATACGCAATCGGATATCCTTTCCTTTTGGATAAGCAAACGAATGGAGAGGAAAAACAAGAACGAAAACGGCTACTGAACGCTGCGGCTGTGCATAATATGCTTCGCTCTTTCCTTGAATCGGACAGTTTTTGAGGAAATTCCAGACGTGAAAAAACTTTTGCAATCGAAAAAGTTGATTTACGAGTGCGATGTATGTTGTATAATGTTTATCTTTGTCGCGCAAAACTCTTCAGGGCAGGGTGAAAGTCCCGATCGGCGGTAAAAGTCCGCGAGCCATGTCAGTGGCACGAACCGGTGGAAATCCGATACCGACAGTCATAGTCTGGATGAAAGAAGATGTTGAAAGGAACGTCCTCGAAAACGGATGTTCCCAGAGAGTTGCCTTGGATTGTTGTGCGTGGTGATTGATAATTTAAGGTGTATTCTCAGCATGGGGAAAAAAGTTTTTGTTTTTGTTTTAGGGTTCACAATTCTTCCTTCATTCATTTTTGCGCAAACAGGCAAGGAGGATGTGGGAAAACACAAGGCCGACAATGCGGACGATGCAGCCGCTTGGTTGACCGACAGTGTGTTCTCGCTGCAAGAGATAACCGTGAAGGCTCACTTTGCCGACGCCAACCAAACTCCGCTCAACCTCACCACCATTTCGCCCGAAAGGGTACGGCTCAACCAAACCGCTCCGAACTTTCTGGAGATGTTCAAAGGTATTGCCGGAGTGTATGCCACCGCCTCGACGGGTAGCTATGGCGATGCGACCCTGAACATGCGGGGTTTCAAGCAAGACAACATTGCCATCATGCTGAATGGCATACCGATCCAAGGACTTACATCGGGGTCGATGTACTGGAGCAATTGGATGGGGCTTGCCGACGCCACCTACTCCGTGCAGGTGCAGAAGGGATTGGGCGCCTCCATGCTGGCCGACTGTGCCATGGGTGGCATGGTGAACATTGTCACAAAAAACGCATCCACACAGCCCCACACCGAACTGGGGGTGTCGCATACGCAATGGGGCACGACAAAAACCTCTCTTAGCCATTCCACTGGCGGGTTACGGGGTGGGTGGAGCGTGGATATGAACGTGTCGTGGATGGACGGCTCGTGTTATGTGGATGGTACCGACATACATGCCTTGGCCTACATGCTTTCGGCCAACAAGGTGTTGGATGCGAACAACACACTCATATTCACGGCCATCGGATCGCCCGAACGTCGCGACCAACGAAACACCGAACTGACCCAAGCCGAGGTGGAGGCCCACGGACGCAACTATTCGAAGAACTGGGGACGGATGGATGGAAAGCCCTACAGCATTGGCCACAACCATTATGCCAAGCCTTACTTCACCTTGCAGCACCTGATGGAAGGTAAGCGGCTGTCGATGAGAAACTCTCTCTATCTGGCCGTGGCGGGTGGCGGTGGAAGCAGCACCTACAACGACTACACATCGGGAGTCCCATCCATCATCGACCATCAGACGGCCGACGGACAAATCGATTTCGACAAGATAACGGCCGAGAACCGGGCGACGGGTGTCGCGAAGAATGTGATGATAGACTATCTGTCGGGACATCTGCAGGCTGGGGCTGTGGCATCGGCCGAAGCGAGGCTCGATGAGCGGTTTGCGCTGAATGTTGGGATGCAGTATCAGTATTACGACACGTGGTCGGAAATGAAAGTCATGAATCTGCTTGGCGGTGATTGTTTCGTCGATCCTGCCAGCAAGCAGACCCTCTCGGTGGGCGACTATGTGGGAGCGCGTTACGGACGTACCACTCATCATGCCTCGGGGTTTGTGCAGGGTGTGTTTCATGGTTCGCGTGCGACAGCCAATCTCGGGGTGTCGGTGTTCAATGGCAATTACCGCCGCCATGATTTAGTGACCCACAAACATTCGGCATGGGCTCATGGATGGGGAGTCAGCGTGAAGGGTGGTGTGGTGTGGACTGTCGCTCCAAGCCACACGCTGTATGCCAATGCCGGCTATAACTCGCGTCTGCCCTACGCCAACGTGTTTTTGGCTTCGAGCGACCTTTCCATTACCCACGACATCACCAACGAAACCAACTTGTTGGCTGAGCTTGGTTGGCGACACCGTTGGGAGGGAGGCGGCATGGAGTTGTCGGGCTACGTGGCTTCGTGGCGTGACAAGACGCTTACGGTGAGTGCCGCCAAACGTGCCGATGCCGCAGCCGAGAAATATCAGGTGAACGGACTGAACGCGCTTCACGCGGGTGTGGAGTGGACGCTTCGGCAGCGTCTGGCTTCGTGGATGGATGTGTCGTGCCATGCCATGACTGCCTCGTGGAAATGGCGGAGTGGGGGCGATGCCATCATTTACGACACCTACAGCGGAGCCACCTTGCGACAGTTCTCCATTTCGTGCGATGGCCTGCATGTGGGCGATGCACCTCAAAGCCAGTGTGGAGCCGCCCTCGACATTCATGTCAGGAATGGAATGTACGCTCATGTCGCATGGGAGTATAATGCGCGGATGTATGCCGACTTTGAGCCTTCGAGTAGGATGGATGGCGATGCTGACGATGCGTACCGCTTGCCAGCCTATCATTTGGTCAATGCGGTTGTCGGATGGGAAGGAAACGTAGGTCGTCGGCTGCGGATGAACCTGTTCGTTGACGGGCGAAACCTGTTCGATGCTTGGTACATTGAGCGTGGTACCGACGGTGTCACACACGATGTCGCGTCCTTCACTGGCTATTGGGGTGCCGCCCGCACACTGAGTGTGGGGATAAGGTTGATGATGGATGATTGATGATGGGTGAATGGTGTCCAATACCTCATGTTTTCAATCTTCAATCTTATTAAAGGATGCTATTTGAAATTGCTCAAATTAGTGTCTATCCAGTTCCATTTGGCTTGGAATGCAGCTTTCATGCGGTCAATGGCTTGCTGGAAGCTCATGGTTTCGTCGCCGTTCTCGGTATTGTCGATAGGCCAGAGGGCTATGTTGAACCCTTCGGAAGTACGTATGCGTTCCGCTTGTTGGTCGATGTAGGCAGGCAACTCGGCAAACTTATCCTTCAAGAGTTTCCAACGTATTTGCATCCGCAGGTAGTAGCGTTCATCCTTTACCAAGGCTTTGTAGTAAAGGGCATTTCGGCATACCCATTTGTTTTCATACATGGGTGTGAAGCCGTGATAGTCGAAGTCCCATACAGGGCCTGAAAACAATTTCCCATCTCGGTCTTTGTACATGTAGCAACTGTGTGGACCTGGCCAAGGGTAGGAACTATAGGCTTCGGTGTTGGTGGCCAGTTCGTGGATGAAGAACCAATCGATGGAGGAGTCCACATCGAACAGGCTTTCATACTCATGATTACGGATGCGGTTCTCATCTTTCAGAATGTTTTCCAATTGGTTCACATAATCTTTCATATAGGCAAACGCTTCTTGAGAGAGTGCCTCCTCATCGGGTTCCTTGAAGAGGAACGGAATATTGAAGAATTGCGATTTGAACTGATTTATTTCATCGTAGTAAGTGTCCAGTTCCATGAGATAGCCTCCCGTGATTTTTCCCGGATTGGTTTCTTTCTCATCCATTTCAGTCACGTTCACACGGTTTTTGTCTATCTTGATTTGCTCGCATAAGTAATAATTGCCAGCAAACTTGCCGTTCATCACCACTTCTACGAATTGTCCTCTTACCGTGTAGGCCAGGCAGGTCTGTCTCGAAAGCCAGAATGCGGCATCATTGCGCAGTAAGGTGCGGTCTTTCCAGTTGGCCAATAATATCCATCGCTTATGCTTGGGCATGGACAGGATTTCAGCTTTCTTGTCGAGTTTGAGTGCGTAAGGTTTCTTGGGGTAGCCCCATGTGGAGTTTCCTCGGCCTCGTATGCTTGTCGTGCCCGAGTAGTCCAAAGTTCCATCGGGCAGGTGTATGCTCATGGTAGTTTCTTCCATCCAATCGTTTTTGCTGGTGACATCTTTTCCTCCTGGTGTGTTTATTTCCACGATTGGCAGACCTGTGTTGCGCAATCGGATGGTGTAGTCGCAACGGGTGTCGTTGTTCACTACGGTCACGATGCTGTCGGTGGTGATGTCCAAAGTGCTGACACCGCTTTGCAGGATCCTGTCGCCTTGCATCAGCGTGCCGTTGTTTGTGCTAAAGGAAGGTTTCACTTGGGTGAAATCCCACATGTTTGGTACTACAAGGTCGATGACATGGGTTGTTGCGTCTATCTGTGCGTTGAATCCATTTACGCTGAATTTCGTCAGCAAGGTTCTTCCTGCTTTTTTTTCTCTGGGTATGTCGCTTGAGCAGGCGGACAACATGATTACTCCAATGAGTAGTTGTGCAATTTGATTGCCGACAAATTGCCAATTGCGACCTCTGGATGTGGTACTGAAAATAAAGGGAGACATGAAAGGGTGATAAATGATTAGGTTGTCCGAGAGCTGTCTTGAATTTCATGATTGAACATTTCAAAACAGTTTTCTGACAACCTAATTTATTAGGATTAGCAATTAGATGTTGAATGAAACACTGTGGCTATTTGTTGAATCCCTTGGCTGTGAGGAACTCGGTGATGCGTTCGAGGTAGGTGTAACTGCCCGTTCCGGGAGCTGCCGTGCGCTGGAAGCAGTGTGGACGGCGTGCGAGTGTGTGCAACTCGCTCTGGATGCCCATGCTGCGCATTTTCTCCCACGTCTTCACGGAGTTCATGGCAGCCCATCCGTCGGCATCGCCGTGTACGAACAGCATGGGGGCTGTGTCGAGGTCGAACGAAAATTCGGGAGCAAGCACGGCACTGTCCTCATTGCCACCGAGGTCGTTGTTGTGTTCCAGCCCGTCGGTAAGTGCGTATGCCGGATAGATGCCAATGCCCCATTGCACCTTACACGACACCTTGTCGAGGTCGTCGATAGGGAGATACGACTGGTGACGCGACGAGGTGACTCCCATCAGCGTAAGGTGGCCGCCGGCCGAGCTTCCCATGATGCCGATGCGGTCGGGGTCGAGTCCGCGTGCGGCAGCCTCGCTGCGTACGATGCGGATGGTTCGCTGTAGGTCTTCCCAGGCAGTGGTGTGTTTGGAGAGCTTTGCAGGGCGGGGTGTACGATATTTCAGCGTCACCACGGTCATGCCCTGTTCGTTGAGGTAGCGGCGTGCCGGTGCCACTTCGAATCCGTCGGGCGAATTGCCTGTGTAGCTTCCGCCGGAATAGATTATCTGAATGGCCTTGGTCTTCAGCACGGCAGGTATGTGCCATTCAATGTAGGGCTTGCATTGTTCGGCCTGTAGGTCGGGGGTCTTTCCTTCGGGCCATACGTCCTCGGTGATGTGTTCGGCCCGGGCGTTGTCGTTGTCGTAGCGCGTCATCAAATCTACTTCCTTCTCCAAGGTTCCGAGGAATCCCATCTGGCGCATGAACTCTATGCCACGTTCCAGTCCAAAAGCACCATGGCCTTTGTCGGGGTAGAGATGCAGTTCGGCGGGCACTCTCATGCGGCGCAGCTGGCGATATACCAAGGTCGAGGCGTTGGGGGTGTAGATGTCGTTGCCACCGTGGTGGAGGCTCATGGGACAGGTCTTCTCGTCGAATTGGAACACCTTGCTCAGTTTCACGTCCGATCCGTAGCCTTGGCGGATGGCTGGTGTGCCGGTCTCGCCGTCGGTGGTGGCGTAAGCGGGAGCGTTCACGATGGCCCAGTTGATGTGGCAGGGGATGTCGTCGAGTGCATCTACCTTTTCGTAGGCCGGAGTTTGTGAACTGGTGGCAAGCATGAGTGCCAGGTGTGAGCCGGCCGACATGGAGATGGTGCCGATTTTCTCAGGGTCGAATCCGCGTTTGGCAGCCTCGCTGCGCACCATGCGTACGGCACGTTGTCCGTCTTCCCACGCTGTCTGGAAAATGGGTAGTCCTTCGGGACGCGGAGTGCGATATACAAAGTTCACACATTGGAATCCAAGTTTGGTGAATTCCTTGTGCCATAGGTCGATGAGGCCTACATCGCAGCAGTTGTAGTAGCCGCCGCCCGAGATGAGAATCATGCAGCCGCCATTGCGCACGTTCTTGGCTGGAGCCTCAAACCATTCCAGGTAAGCCACACGGTGGTCGTTGTTGTTGAATCCTTTGGCACCGGCCTCGTCGGTCATGGCCGCAATCTGGTGGCTCTGTGCATGAGGCATCTTGCCTGCTGGCCACACTTTTTCACGCTCCCATGCGAATGTGTTGATGGAGCAGAAAACAAGTAGGAAAAGAAGTAATTTTTTCATGTTCTCAATATGTATATAATAAGATATGTGTCTCATAAATCTTGTGACTTTATGCAGACAAAATTATGTTTTTTTTTCGGGAAATGTGCATAAACAAGTCGGTTTTATCGTTTTTCTCGTATAAAACATGTGAATATTGTCAAAAACAGTTATCTTTGTGTCGCCCTGCATCGGCTACAGGTCTTGGAACGACAAATACACACATTATTCATTCAATACAATTATCACATGAAAAAACTGACTTTATTGTTTGCATGTCTGGCATTCGCGAGTGCGAACGCCAAGGTGGACATGCCATCGTTTTTCTCGAACGGCATGGTGCTGCAGCAACAGACCAACGCCAACATTTGGGGACAAGCCAAGGTTGGCAGCCAAGTGAAAATCACAGCGTCGTGGAACAACACATCGTTTACGGTGCAGGCCGACAACAATGGCAAGTGGATGACGGCCCTGCCCACACCTGCAGCAGGCGGTCCATACAAGCTGATTATCGACGACAGGGATGGTGAGGCTTGTGTCATCGACAATGTGATGATAGGCGAAGTGTGGTTCTGCTCCGGACAGAGCAACATGGAGATGCCGGTGAAGGGCTATGGCAAGCAGCCGGCCAAGGGTGCGTCGGAATTTATCGTGCGTGCGAAGAAGAGCACTCCCATCCGTATTTGCAACGTGGCACGCAAGTCGTCGATTACCCCAGTGCCCACACTCGACTGCAAATGGCAGGAACACACTCCTGAGGCTGTGGCTGGTACCAGTGCCACCGCCTACTTCTTCGCCGAGGCGCTGCAAGCTTCCATCGACGTGCCGGTGGGCATCATCGTGAGCAGTTGGGGTGGCAGTAGCATCGAGGCCTGGATGACACGCGACGTGCTTGAAAACAACTTCAAGGGCGAATTCAGCTACGACCATCTGGCCGATGCCGAAAAAGCCAATAAACGCCCACATCAGTTCCCATGCTTGCTCTACAACGGACAAGTGTCGGCTCTCGTGCCTTTCACCATCAAGGGCATGATTTGGTATCAAGGTGAGTCGAACCGTGGCAACAGCGAGCAATACACCCGCCTACAGACGGCATACGTGAAGATGATGCGCGAACTGTTCCAAGTGCCTGACGCTCCCTTCTACTTCGTGCAGATTGCCCCATATCCTTACGACAGCCCCGAAAGTTGGCAGTCGGGCTACTTCTATGAGGCCCAGGCTGCTACGCTGAAGACAATCCCCCACAGCGGTATGGCGGCCACGGTGGATGCCGGTGAGTATGGCACCATCCATCCCTGCCGGAAGATGGACGTAGGCCGAAGATTGGCTTATCTGGCTCTGAAAAACGACTACGGCATGGGCTTCATCGAAGCCAATCCGCCCTTATACAAAAGCATGACCGTTAAGGACGGAAAAGCCCTGATTACGTTCGACAACGTCACCAACGGCTTGGCTCCCATGGGACAGGATCTGACAGGATTTGAAGTGGCAGGTGCCGACAAGGTGTTCCATCCGGCCACTGGCAGGGTGAGCAACGAGGGCATTGAAGTGAAATGTGCCGAGGTGGCAGAACCCGTGGCTGTTCGTTACTGCTTCCGCAACTGGTGCGTAGGTACCGTGTTCAACACATTCGGTGTGCCTGTGGCTCCATTCCGCACCGACGATTGGCAACTCTGACTCAAGGCCGGTAGCACCGGCCTTGATATCGCTGCTGTAGCCTCATGACTTGGCGTAGTCGATTGGTCACCTCATGGTTTTTCATGCCCCAGTCGGGAGCGATGAGCAATGACTTGGGGCTCTCGGACACAAACCGCTCGACGGTGATGTCGGGACGAAGCCGCTCCATGAAATCGATGACCAAGGCTATGTACTCATCGACATCGAACAGATGAAACCCGTCCGGCTGCAATTCATATTCGTGTGCCATCCGTGTGCCACGGATGAGTTGCAGCTGGTGTATTTTCAGTGTGTCGAGTGGCAGTCGGCCGACCATGTCGGCATGGTGGAGCATGTCGTCGCGCGACTCACCGGGCAGGCCGAGGATGAGATGGGCACCCACCAGGATGCCAGAGGAAGAGGTTCGCTCCACAGCCTCCACGGCCTGTCGGTAGGTGTGGCCACGGTTGATGCGGCGCAAGCTGCTGTCGAGAGTGCTCTCGATGCCATATTCCACCAACACGAAAGTACGCTTGCCCAATTCGCTAAGATAAGCAAGAAGCGGATTGGGCATACAGTCGGGACGGGTGCCAATGACAAGTCCTTCGACATCGGGCACAGCCAATGCCTCCTCGTACAACTTCACGAGCGTTTCCAAACTGGCGTAAGTGTTGGTGTAGGCTTGGAAATATGCCAGATATTTCATCGATGGATATTTGTAGGCAAAGAATTGCTTTCCCTCCTCAAGCTGCTGCGCGATGCTTTTCTGGTTTTGGCAGTAAGCTGGGTTGAAGGTCTGGTTGTTGCAGTACGTGCACCCACCCCATCCTATGCTGCCATCGCGGTTGGGACAGGTGAAACCTGCGTTGAGTGAGATTTTCTGCACCTTGTAGGGGAAGAACCGTTTCAAGAACGACGAGAAATCCCGATAAGGTGGCTGATTGTTGGGCGACATGACCATGCGGCTTTATTCTTTATTTTGAAGTGTGGCAAAATTACAACAACTTTTGCATACGGCATCAGTTTTTTAATTGTGGATTAGGAATTTTGAATCAAGAAGCTTCCTTCTCGATGTTTTTTAATTGGGATCATATTGTTTTTCTTCTGGCTTCCTCGTCGTTTCATGGTTTGAAACGGTGGTTTCATGGTTTAAGACGATGGTCTCATGGCATGAGACGACGAACATTTTCCCAGCAAGACATGATTTTCGTTCGGCAACCATCCCATTGACTAATAAAATTTTTAATCGAACATTTCAAAACAGCTTCTAAAAACAAATTCAAAATTCAGAAGTCCCTCCAATGCCATGATTTGTGTTTGCCACAAATAAAAAACGGAGCCAAACTTTGCCGATTTGCAACAATTTGCTACATTTGCACACGGATAAGAACAAAATCACAAATAACACCTTAAAATACAATTTAAAACTATGTTTGAAGGACAACCCAAAGGACTTTATGCCTTAGCCTTAGCCAACACCGGAGAGCGTTTTGGCTACTACACCATGATTGCAGTATTCGCATTGTTTCTACGCGCCAACTTCGGACTCGACCCCGACACGGCTGGAACCATTTACAGCTCGTTTCTCGGATTGGTTTATTTCCTGCCGTTCGTTGGCGGCATCCTTGCCGACAAGTTTGGCTTCGGCCGGATGGTGACTATCGGCATCCTGATAATGTTCTTTGGCTATTTGTTCCTATCCGTACCCTTGGGTGGTGACAGTGTGGCCATGATTTGCATGATGGCGGCCCTGCTGTTCATCAGTTTTGGTACAGGCTTGTTCAAAGGCAACCTACAGGTGATGGTTGGCAATCTTTACGACGACCCCAAGTATGCCGACAAGCGCGATGCCGCGTTCTCGATATTCTATATGGCCATCAACATCGGTGCGTTGTTCGCACCGACCGCCGCCGTGAAAATCATGGAATGGGCACAGCGCAGTTTGGGCTATAGCGTGAACGACTCCTACCACTTTGCTTTTGCAGTGGCATGTGCCTCGTTGATTCTCTCCATCGCCATCTATTACGTTTTCCGTGGCACGTTCCGCCATGTGGAAGGCGGAACCCGCAAGGTAGCGGCCATGGAAGAGCAAGCAGAATTGTCGCCGGCAGAGACAAAGGCACGCATCGTGGCTCTCTGCCTGGTATATGCCGTTGTCATTTTCTTCTGGATGGCATTCCATCAGAATGGCCTCACGCTGACCTACTTCGCCAATGAGTTTTCGGAGAAGACAGCCTCGGGAGCCGATTGCATGTTGTTCGATGTAATCAATCTCGTCATGATTATCTTCATCGTGTATGCGCTGTTCCAACTCTTCCAAGGCAAGACAGCGAAGTCGAAGGCCATCTCGGGCGGTGTGATAGTGGCGGCGTTGGGCGTGCTGTACTACAAATACACCCAAGCCACGGGAACCATCGACGTGAATGCCCCGATATTCCAACAGTTCAATCCGTTCTATGTCGTGGCCCTCACACCGGTGAGCATGGCTATCTTCGGTTCGTTGGCTAAGAAAGGCAAGGAGCCTTCGGCTCCCCGGAAAATCGCATACGGCATGTTGGTGGCAGCCGTGGCCTTCTGTCTGATGTTGGTTGCCTCGCAAGGCTTGAATACACCCGACGCGCAGGCAGAAGCCGGCGACGCCGGTACGTTTGTGTCGCCCTATTGGCTCATATACACTTACCTGATACTGACATTCGGAGAATTGCTGCTGTCGCCCATGGGCATTAGTTTTGTGTCGAAGGTGGCTCCTCCGAAATTCAAGGGCATGATGATGGGTGGTTGGTTCGTGGCCACGGCTGTGGGCAACATGCTCGTGTCGGTTGGCGGTTTCTTGTGGGGTGGATTACCTTTGTGGGTGGTTTGGACTGTGTTCATCGCACTTTGCCTCATATCGGCGGTGTTCATGTTCAGCATGATGAAGCGTCTGGAAAAAGTGGCTTGACAAAAAAAACATCATCTTGCAGTTTTTTTCATGAGAAATACCTATCTTTGCAAAAATTTTGAAAAACAGCATCATTATGGTGAAAGAAGCAAAGAAAGATCCAAGCGAAATGTCGGTGGAAGAGCGTTTGAAAACCCTTTACCAACTACAGACCTTGTTGACTGAAATTGACAAAATCAAGACATTGCGTGGTGAGCTGCCACTCGAAGTACAGGATTTGGAAGACGAAGTGGCACGTCTGAACACACGAATAGAAAAGCTTACCAGTGAGGTGACGGAAATATCGTCGGCAGTTTCTGTCGAGCAGAGGAATATCGAACGTGCAAATGCCGCCATTGAGAAATATTCTGCACAACAGGACACCGTGCGGAACAATCGTGAATTCGATGCCTTGAAAAAGGAAATCGAATACGAACAACTGAACGTAGAGCTCAGCAGCAAGAAGATTCGCGAAGGACAAGCCGCCATTGCTGAGAAGAAAGAGGAAATAGCAAAGTGCAGGGTCGATGTGGAAGAAAACGACAATGCGTTGGAAGACAAGAAGTCGGAACTCGACGACATCATCGCAGAAACCAAGCAGGAAGAAGAGCGCCTGCGCGAAAAAGCCAAGACTTTGGAGTTCTCCATCGAGCCCCGACTGCTCCAGGCCTTCAAGCGTATCCGCAAGAACTCGCGTAACGGATTGGGCATTACCTACGTGCAGCGCGATGCCTGTGGTGGATGCTTCAATAAG
Organism: Bacteroidales bacterium; assembly: GCA_030531335.1. Lineage (GTDB taxonomy): Bacteria > Bacteroidota > Bacteroidia > Bacteroidales > Bacteroidaceae > DCGR01. The sequence continues at coordinate 3,019 of JAUNNV010000027.1, read as the reverse complement.
ATTCCTGCCCAACGGCAGCTCGACATTCGTCAGCATAAGAAAGTCATCGTGTGTGAATATTGTGGACGCATCATGATAGACCAAGGACTGGCCGACGAGGCTGTGGCAGCGATGCAATCGAAAAAGAAAAGGATGGCAAAGAAGGCCGAATGATTTCGGACAAACTGAAAGCTATCAAAACAACCAACCGCACATTACCTATTGTTGGAAATAGGAATGTGCGGTTTTTCTTTTTCACGCCACAGACCATGGATTAAAGTAAAGGCCGTGATGTCGCACCGTATGGAGGGATCGTGTTGAGCGTAGGGAAATTTTCGGGAAATAATAATTTCCTTATTGAAAATCTGTTCGTCAATCGTTACTCCGATTTCGATTAAGTGTGTTGCTCCGTTTTTCTGCCAGTTTTTCCTTTTTTCTCATCACAATCCACAACAAAAACACCAACACATAACTGCCAACTCCCGAAAGCCATTTTTCTGTAGGAGTAGCTGTGCTGGAAGGCAGAAAACACAAAGCCACGACAGTTACATACACAAGGATTGTCGCACATAGCCATGTCGATTTACGAGGTCTCTTCTTCATTGTCGCTTCTTAAATTTTACGGTCGAGATGCTGGTTCCAAATCACAAACGACACCAGCAAGACGGCTGTGCAGACTGCGCCAATGACATACGAGATGTTGGCTGGAAGTGTGAACCCTTCAGGAGCAATGCAAATGTAGGTTGTGGAGACAAGGGTCATCCAAAGGGCTGGAATGAGGGTGACAAAAGATGTATGTGTGCGGTTGGTCGCGTCACGACGTGCCAGCCATGCGGTAAATGTCCAAAGTGCCCCACAGGCAAGAGTCTGGTTGAACCATGCAAAGTAACGCCACAGAATTTGGAAATCAATAAAAAACAGATAGATGGCAACACCAAACAATGGGAGTGCCAAAAGAAGCCGATTGGAAATCTTGCCTTGTTTGATGTGAACGAAATCGGAAGCTATAAGCCGGGCACTTCGAAACGCAGTGTCTCCACTTGTGATGGGTGCTGCCACAACCCCCAACACGGCCAACACCGCACCCACGGAACCCAACCAACTTTTACATACGGCATTGACCAAAATGGCTGGATCAGCTGAATGAACTCCGTTTTCGGTCATCAGCCGAAGCAATTTCTCGTATGGCGTGGCACCAGTAATGCTTACGCTGTCGGCAAACTTAATGGCTCCCGCAGCCCAGATAAGTGCTACGATGCCTTCGGTAATCATGGCACCATAGAACACCAGCCGACCGTTCTTCTCATTGTTCAGGCATCTGGCCATCAGTGGGCTTTGGGTGGTATGAAATCCGCTGACCGCACCACAGGCAATCGTGATGCACAGGCATGGGAAGACAGGTAGTTTCCCCTCTGGATAATGATTGGAAAAAGCCTCTGTGATTTCCGGCAACGATCCTTTTTGTGTCAAGATGCCCCAACAAACGCCTACTGCCATGATAAGGAGAGCCGCTCCGAACAAAGGATAAATACGTCCGATAAGCTTGTCGATGGGAAGTAGTGTCGCCATTATATAATACACGATAATTACAATGAGCCAAAACAGGGATCCGCCCCAAAAACCATCGGTGGGGGTAAGTGCCGCGATCAGATTGGCTGGAGTACGGGCAAACACCGCACCGACAAGAATAAGCAGTATGAGCGAAAGGACACGCATCAGCAAGCGTGCGCTGCTACCTAAATTGTCGCCTACAATTTCCGGGATGCTGGCTCCGCCAGAGCGGAGCGATATCATCCCCGTGAAATAATCGTGTACGGCTCCTGCGAATATACAACCAAACACAATCCACAGATAGGCTGCCGGGCCGAACATGATGCCGAGGATGGCACCAAAGATAGGGCCGGTTCCTGCGATGTTGAGAAACTGTATCAAAAACACCTTCCACGTTGGCATGGAAATGTAATCCACTCCGTCGGCCAATGTCACCGAAGGTGTAAGTCGGTTGGCATTGGGAGCAAACAATGAATCGACAAATTTGCCATAGAACACGTATCCCAATATCAACATAATAAATGCCACAACAAATGTAATCATACGAATGTCAATAGATATTGATTTTTGTGCAAAGTTATCATTAAATTTTGTAATTTCGCCAAAGTTTTTCACGAAAAACAGTAACAATGTCATGGCTCGTCGGCTTATTTTACTCATTGTGTGTGGCTTGTGCATTTTGGGCATCAAGGCTCAAAAACACGAATACAGAGCCACTTGGCTTACCACCTTGGGTGGTATGGATTGGCCTCGTTCGCGGGGGGCAGAGGCCCAGAAAGCAGAACTCTGCGCCATTCTTGACTCGCTCAAGGCTGCTCATGTCAACACTGTACTGCTCCAGACACGACTACGCGGCACTATGATATATCCCTCGCACATCGAACCGCTTGCCCATGGCATTGGCAAAGGTTACGATGCCTTGCAATTCGCCATCGAAGAATGTCACCGGCGAGGCATCGAACTTCATGCTTGGATTGTGACAATTCCGAAAGCCAAGGGGTTCATGGACCCTGCCAGCCCTTCGACCGCCAAATATTTGGCCCGCATTGCCCATGAGATAACGGAACGATACGATGTGGATGGAATACACCTCGACTATATTCGATATTCGCAACGTGCACGTTCGAGGGTGAGGCCACAACAACGTCGCGACAATATTACCCACATAGTTCGAACGATATATAAGGAGGTGAAGGCCTTGAAGCCTTGGGTGAAGGTGAGTTGCGCACCTCTTGGAAAGTACAAGAGCACACACCGTTATTCGTCAAGAGGATGGGAGGCCTATGGTACCGTGTATCAGGATGCGTGTGCGTGGATGGAGGAGGGTATCATGGATGTGTTGTTTCCGATGATGTATGCACGTGGAAACAATTTCTATCCGTTTGCCCTCGACTGGAAAGAACGTTGCGGCAACAAGCCTGTTGTGCCGGGGTTGGGCATTTATTGCATGTTACCCAGGGAGGGAGACTGGCCGGCCGAAGAGATTCTC